>NZ_RAWQ01000161.1:0-25965 GCF_003668965.1 Corallococcus sp. AB030 | reverse complement strand
CCCCGAAGGTGAAGGTGAAACCGCCGCCCATCAAGGTCGCGGAGGCGCCCAAGCCGCCGCCCCCGACGGAGGCCCCGCCGCCGCCCAATGACACGCCGCCGCCGGAGCCGTCCGCGAAGCCGCCGCCGTTGGTGGTGGGCATGACCATGTCGTCCACCACCAGCGCGGGCTCCTTCGCCGCGCCCGTGGGCAACACCGCCTACGGCAAGGCCAACGGCACCGCGAAGGCGCCCCAGGACGTGAAGGGCTACTCCGCGCCCAAGTACGTGCCCGTGTACCAGGTGGACACGGAGCCCTCCGTCGCGTCCGAGGTGAAGATTCCCTACCCGGACGAGGCGCGCCGCGCGGGCATCGAGGGCACCGTCACGCTCTCCATCACCATCGACGCGGAGGGCAAGGTGAGTAACGTGAAGGTCATCTCCGGGCCCGGCTACGGCCTCAACGAGGCCGCGCGTGACGCCATCCGCCGCTTCCGCTTCAAGCCGGCCATCAAGGGCGGCGAAGCGGTGGCCACGGAGATGAAGTACTCGTACACCTTCCTGCTGGACTGAAGGCACGCGCCCCGGAAGCTTCGGCCTGAGCCGTGGCTCCGGGGCGATGCGCCTACTGCGTCTTGAGCGCGCGGCGCATGATGTCGCGCAGCGCCGCCAGGTCCTCGTCCGGCATCGCGGCGATGAGGGGCGGCGGCGAGCTCAGCCGCGCCATCAGCCGGCCGCGCAGCTCCGCGCCGGCCTCCGTCAGCACCAGCATCTTCACGCGGCGGTCCTGCTCGCTGCTCTTGCGCTCCACCAGCCCGCGCGCCTCCAGCCGGTCCACCAGCCCCGTCACGTTGGAAGCGTCACACGACAGGTAGTTGGCGAGCGTGCTCATGGCGAGCGCTCCCTCGCCCAGCTGCCTCAACACGTGCGCCTGCACGGGAGACAGCTCGAACTCCGCCGCCAGCGCGGGGAAGTTGCGCATGTGCGTGTGCAGCAGCTCGAAGAGGAGCGTCCACGCCTGCTCCGGCAGCCCACTCCCACCCTCCGACAGGTCGGTGGTGGCCGTCGACCGGCGCATCACCTGCTCGCTAGGACCGTCGCTGAAGCCGTTCATAGTGAAGTTACGTTAAGTCATCGGACGCACATAAACAATTGACATCATCAACCATTGACCGCTACTACATTCCGCATATTCCAACATCCGACAGTGCGGAGTACTTTCACGAGGCTCTGGGGTCGGGTAGAGGACGCAACGCAGTCGTCCATTGGACGGATCCGCCTCGCGCTCCCGCGGGTCGGTGAGGAGGTCGAAGCGGTATGAGTACCTTTCTGGCGCTGTCCCTGTCGGCCACCCTGGCAGCGGCGCCCGTACTGACGCTGGATGAGGCACTGGAGTCCGCCCGCCAGCAGAACCTCGATTTGAAAATCGCCCAGGAGCGCTTCGAGCAGGCATCGCTCGCGACGCGCAAGGCCTGGTCGGGCTACCTGCCCACCATCACCGCTGGGGCCTCCATCACGCGCAACAACGTGGCGGCCATCATCCCGGCAGGCCCCATCGCTCCGGTGGACATCACCATCCAGCCGCTCATCCAGAAGGGTGCGCAGCTGGAGGCGCGGCAGGCCATCATCGCGCCGCAGCTGTGGGCGGGCATCGCGGCCTCCTACAAGTCCGTGCAGCTGGCGGAGCTCAACACGCAGACGGCGCGCCGGCAGGTGCTCTTCGGCGTGGCGCAGGCGTACTACGGCGCCGCGGCGCAGCAGGAAGCCCTGCGCGCGCAGGAGCGGCTGCTGGAGCTGAACCAGGCGCGGGAGAAGGACACCCAGGCCCGGTTCGACGCGGGCACGGTGACGCGCGTGGCGCTGCTGCGCGCCCAGCTGGACCGTTCGCGCGCGGAGCAGGACCTGGTGCGCGCGAAGAACGCGCTCGCGGGCCTGAAGCTGGCGCTGGGCACGCTCATCCAGCGCGAGCCGGAGTTCGACCTGGCCCCGCCGCCGGAGCCGACGGTGCCCGCGCAGGCGTCGCCGGACGACCTGGTCAACCAGGCCATCCAGGAGCGCTCGGACGTGCAGGCCGCGGAAGTGGGCCTGAAGCTCAGCCGCATCAACAAGACGGGCGTCATCCTGAGCTACCTGCCCACGCTGGGCGTGACGGGCGCCTACCGCATCGCGAACGCGGCGGGCTTCACCGGCCAGAACGAGACCTGGGCCATCACCTTCGGCGCCAGCTGGACGCTGTTCGACGGCGGCCTGCGTGAGGCGAACCTCTCCGAGGCGTCGTCGCGCGTGCGTGAAGCCACCGTCACCCAGGTGCTGGCGCAGGCCCGCGTGAAGGAAGAGGTGCGTCGCTCCAAGCTGGACCTGGAGAACGCGCTGGCCAACCGCTCCAAGGCCGAGGAGGCCCTGGAGCTGGCGCGCGAGTCCAACCGCCTGACGGACGTGAGCTTCAAGGCGGGCGTCGCCACCTACCTGGAAGTCGCGGACGCCAACACCGCGCTCACCAACGCGGAAGTGGGCTTCGTGTCCGAGCGCCTCCAGGCGTCGCTCGCCGCGCTGCGCCTGCTCAACTCGCTGGGCTCCTTCGAGTCCGGTTCGGTGAAGAAGGACGCGGCCGCCCTGGGCGCGGAGCCCGGCGCGGGCGCGCCGAAGTCTCAGCAGCCTGCCCAGGAGCAGCCGGCTCCGCAGCAGCCCGCGCCCCAGCAGTAGGCGCGGTGTGACGTGCGATTCCCGGCGCCCGCTTCAGGGCGCCGGGTCCCCTGCCCTCCCGGGCGGGAAGCAGGTGCTTCGTTGTGGGGGTCCATCACCGGCCCCACCCTCCTCTGTAGGACCCGTTCCACGAGGAGGGAACCATGGCGGATGAATCCTGGGGCAACTGCAAGAACTGTCGGTTCTTCGCGGGCAACAGCGATGAGCCGGGCGAAGACGCGACGCAGAGCTGCAATCAGCCGGAGCTCCAGCAGTTCGCGCTCGTGGTCTCCGGCAACAGCGGCTGCAACGCCTACGAGGCCCGCACCGGCGAGACGGTGCCCGCCTACGAAGAGCCCGCGCCCATGCACTGAGGACCCGCGTGTCCCACCGGTCCTCGCGATGCCACGGCGGCCCTCGGTTCAGGTGCCGGTGGCGTCGCGGACCTGGGGCAGCGCCGGCTCAGGCGGGTGCGCGTAGTAGATGCGCTCCATGAGCTTGCGCTGGTGCACGAGCGGCTTGTCGTACTTGTCCAGCCGCATGCCCTTGTGGCTGTAGGGCGTGTCCGCCACGGTGGGGATGAAGCGCGCGTCATCGCGCACCTCCCACCAGGTGAGTCCCAGCGCGGCCTTCGCCGCCACCGGCAGCAGGGGCCTCAGCGCGGGCACCGTCGTGCGCAAGAAGGAGAAGACGTGCAGGCGCGTGGTGCGCACCGTCTCCGGCACGAAGAAGATGTGCGCCTGCGTGATGAAGGGGCGCGGCGCTCCCGAGGGCTGGATCCAGCTGACGGTGTAGACGCTGCGCACCGGGTCGAAGCGCGTCACCCAGTCATTGCGGAAGAAGTCCCCCTTGCCCACCGCGAGCAGGCGCATGATGGGCGCGGGCCGCTGCGGGGCGCGGTAGTGCACCTCCGTGTGGTCGTCGTGGTTGTGCGCCTCGAACTCCACCGCGCCCGCCTGCGAGCCGCTCCACCCCAGCCGGGTGTGGACGAAGGGCGTGTGCTCGTCCTCGCTGAAGTTGTCGAGCGCCACGTGCAGCGGCGCCTGGAACAGCGTGGAGAACGTCCCACCGAAGACGTAGTCCCCGCTGGCCAGCTCCGGCATCGCGGACTCGGGCGTGTCCGCGTGCGCGAGCCAGAGGTAGCCGTGGCGCTCCACCACCTGGAAGCTCTTCGCCTCGCAGTGGCGCAGCTCCGGCTGGCTGGGGTTGGTGCCGTGGCCTTTCGAGTCGAAGCGCCAGCCATGGTACGGGCACTGGAGCTGGCCCTCCTTCGTCACGAGGCCCTTCGACAGCGGCGCGAAGCGGTGCGGACACGCGTCCGACAGCGCCGCGGCCTTGCCGGAGGCGTCCCGGAAGAGCGCGTAGGCGTGGCCCGCAAGCTCCACGCGGACGGGCTGGCGGCGGAGCTGACGGGAGGGGAGCACCGGATGGAAATGCCTGACGACGTCGGGGGTAGGCTCCATGGCACGCGCAGTATAGCGGTCTGTCGCTGCGGACCCAGGTGGGTGGCATAGACTGCCCGGCCGTGAATGCTCCCATCCCTCCCCGCCGCCGTGCGCGCTGGTTCGCCGTGGCGACCATGGCCGTGCTGGTGGCGCTCGCCACGGGGGCATGGCTGTACGTGCGCGGCACACTGCCGGCGCCAGTGCCTCCGGCGGCCGGGCCCTTCAGCTACACGGACTACGCGCAGGCGCTGAGCCACGTGCGCCCCAGCGGGGACCTGGACTTCGAGGGCCTCCGACGTGACCGCGCGGTGCTGGAGCGCTTCGTCGCGTCGCTCGCGGCGGTGTCGCCGCACCGGAAGCCGGAGCTCTTCCCGTCGCCCGAGGACGGGCTGGCGTATTGGATCAACGCGTACAACGCGCTGGTGCTCCTGCAGCTCGTGGAGCGCTACCCGGCCGGAGTGGAGGCGTCCTGGTTCGGCCGCTTCTACTGGGGCCGCACGTGGCCGGTGGGCGGCGAGCGGCTGACGCTGTACGCCCTGGAGCAGCGCATCCTCCTGGGCGAGTACGCCGACCCGCGCGTGCACTTCGCCCTCTTCCGGGGGACGCGCGGCGGGCCCCGGCTGGACGGCGCCCCCTATCAGCCGGAGTTCCTGGACGCCCAGCTCAACGACGCCAGCCGCCAGTACGTGGGGGATGCGCGGAACGTGAAGCTGGAGGACAAGACCGTGCGGCTGGCGCACCTGTTCGAGGACCGGAAGCAGGACTTCCTCAACGCGCTGCCGGAGGGCCGTGGCGGCAACGTGCTCCAGTTCGTCTGGGCCTTCCTGCCGGACACCTGCGAGGAGCGCCCGGGCTGCGACACGCGCGGCGACCTGGACCGCGCCTGCGGCCCCGACCTGGACAAGTGCCGCATCGCCTTCGTCCCCGAGGACACCTCGCTGCCCGACGCCGCGAGCACCGCCGAGCGGCGCTGACAGTTTGCCAGAACACATCTCATAACGATTTACCGAGGGGCCGATACCAAGCAAGGAGTCCAATCAATCCTGCTCGCTGATGGCTCTGAGCAACGTGCCGTAGCAAGCCCTCCACACTCACGTATCGAACCTCAAGCGGCAGAGCACGAGTGCAGTAGTTAGGCAATCCTAGCGCGACCCATCAACAGCTATCCGGCGTGCTCTGCGTCAGAGCATCCTGAAGTGCTTTGCCAGGGCGCTTTACGGCCCACCCAAGATGCCATCACAGGTTCCAACTTGGCCGAAAGCGGGCTTGCAAGTTGGACTCTGCGAGCACATGCGAAGCTCGAATAATCGTCGCAAACCGAGATTATCCGAGGCGAAGATTGACAGCTCCCGCAGAGCAGCTGGTGCGGCCTGGCTGATCGAACTCAGTTCAACACCTAATCAGTCAAAGTCGGCTGCGTCTCAGGCTTTGGAGCAGGCTGTCCACCCGGGCAGTGAAGTCGGTGAGGCTGGCGGCCGGCGTGGGACAAAGCAGGTAGCAGTCGCGTTGCGCGGCCCAAGAATGAACCGCATTCGGCCAACGATCGGCGGGGCCTGGAAACAAGAGGAAGACACCAGCGGGAGCACATGAGACCAAGCGACTCTCGGAAAACCTCCAGGCGACCTCGTGCCTGTATTTGGCCGTCTTATTGAGCTTCTCCTCCTCCTGATACTCCGGATCAGCTAGAGAGGCATCTCCAATCGCTAGGGATGCGCGCCCGCCTTCCGACCACCAGCGCAACGCATAGTCCGGAGTCCGCGGTTCAAGGGAGAACAACCCTAGAAAGTCTGGTGGCAAGCGTCGGGCGCTCCAATCCCATGCGTCATCAATGCGTTCATGAAGCGGAGGGATGGCCGCTGTGTCAGCGCGAAGGGGGCGCGGCCTGAAGTCGAGCCGAATCCGCTCATCCTCCTTCGTGCCAAGCCACCAACAGTTATCGTCGCTCAAGCGCCCCCAATTCTCCGCCGCACATGGGAATTGTGGGGGCCCGATGCTCCAACCCAGCGCCCTCAATGACTCGACGAGCTTCACCGCTCCCCATAACTCAAAAATTGCGGGAGCCTTTAACGGGGGCAGAGTGGACAGTTGCGTCTGCCTCTCGGTAATCCATTCTTGAGTCGCCGTAGCAAAAGCGGACAGCAGTCGCCTGAGCCGATGGTCACGCTGCATCGATGGCACTAGTTCGAAGCCCGCACGAATGCCAGAATAACGATCAGCAACACCCCGAATCTTCGCTGATAGGATGCCAGCCTGAGTTAGATCATCGCTGGCGTTCTTCAGACCATCCTGGTGCTCCGCTTCCTTCTTCTTGTTTCCGACGTAATCTTGCAGGGCAGCTCGGTGGCTTGCGCAAGCCCTGTCAAGCCATTGCCGGTAGCTCGTCAAATGCTGAAGCCGGCGCAGAGCCCATAATGCCACCAGCCGCACCTCAGGCGTGTCGACTCCGGGAATCCAGTTCTCCTCACCCCAATCGGAAAAAGCCTCGTGGACGCCCAGCATCCGCATGTGCTGAAGCTGCTCGACCGCACGCAACTCCGCTTTAGCGGACTCAATCAGTGTCCTCGTTTCGATTCGGCCTCCAGGCGTCGCCGTAACATAGGCCCGCACAGGCGCGCTGGTCTGCTCCCATATGACTGGCCGACCAAATGCACTAGCGATGTCACGGATCATCTCCGATAACTGCACCCGGTCAAACAGCTTGGCTGGCCAGAGATAGCAGCGCAGACTCCCTTGCCAGGAGCCCGTTACAGTCGCTTCGTAGTACCCGAAGCGGCGCTCAGCGGAGAAGCCCTTTTCCTTCGTCTTCTTCGTGCCAATAGGGCACCAGTACATCCAGGAGAGGTCGGCGGGTAAACCCTCATGGTCAGTCTCCCAGTCAATAAAACCCGAACTATCGCCGTCGACCTTGGGTAGGTGCTTGCCATTCACGCCTATGAGCAACCTTGGATGGTGATCATCGAGTTGATAGACCGCCTCCTTTTCGAAGCTCCGGAAGCTCAGTGTCTGGCCATCGCTGCCGAGGTTGCTCATAGCCACTTGTAGGATATCCATCACTGCCACGGCGACACGAACCCCAGCTGTTGAAGCTGTGCACGGGCCAGAGCGATCCGTCTGTAACAACGCTTGTACGGCGAAGACTTGAAGTGCTGCTCTAGAGCATCAACCAGTGGTTCGACCTGTTCTGCCGCCCCCGACAGCTTCACCAACATGCGCCCAGCTAGTGCGCGGTCCACTAGCTCGTCCTCTGGAAGCAGGCCCTTCGGAATGCCTGTTTTGTCATGCAGGTGGAGCAGCGCCGCTACGTCGTTCAGCACCCGGCGCGACGGCAGTAGATCCTGCCTCAAGTTACGGTCATGCACGGTATCGTGGATAACCTTGATTACCTCTCTCACAGACTCCCACAATCTGGGGTAGTTCCCGTCAACCAATTTGGGCGTGACTGGTAGCGAGACTACGGGCAGCTCTCCGATTTCCGACAGCAGCAGCGATAGGTCGGGTTGGGGACCGATGGCGGAAGCATCGATCTCGACCATGAAGCACCGATCGATAATCTTGGGGGAAGGAGGCCTCGACGTGTCATCAATGTTTAGCGTACCGCAAGCCAGCATCCGCCCTCGCGACGATTGCCTTGCGAAGGCATCAAGCAACTGGAAGAACGGCATCAGATAATGCTCGGGGCGGGCCAAGTTGACTTCATCGAAGAGAAACATCCGGACCGGTGCCGATAGCTGTTCTTGAAAACTTAAGCTAGCCAACTCGGGCAGATCGTCCCCTTTGCGCCAGTGAGGCTGGACGGCGATCTCGAAGAAGCTTTTCTCTACCTCGGTATTTAGCAGTCTGGCCGCGATGCGGACCAGCGTCGACTTCCCGCTGCCAGGAGGCCCCGCAAGAAGCACGAATGGCCGAACCGCGAGCGCAAGCAGCAACATGGTAAGATCCGCACTGACGTGCTTGATACCTGCGATCCCTATCTCTCCAATGACATGCTCGAGACGAACTCCAAAGTCCCCAACAGAGGTCTCGGGATTCAGGGTGGACTCCACAGGAGCACCACCACCGCCAGGCGTAGCCACATGTCCCGGTGACACTTCACTCCCGCTCGTAGCAAGAGAGCGCTCCGCCCGTACCTCCTCGTCTACCTTGCGCGCATAGTCAGATGGGCGTTCGGATACTTGGATGTCTATCTCTGACTGCTTTGGGCGTAACGACACCTGGGCACCCGCAGGTATCATATGCGCCGCGCCCACTTGTACTGAAGTAGATGAATTGACGGGCTCAAGCAGCGTTTGAACCGAGAACAATCCGCGCTGAGCAGTCACAACTACTGTTTTCGACATGCCCACGTCGATTACGATGTCCGGCGCTGCGGCAGCCATGAGCATATCCGGAGGAATCTCTACCTTTGAGAGGTCGTCGTGAGGTGGGGCATTGTCAACAAGACGGTTCATGTTGAAAAACAGTTCCCCCGCCCTGCTCACCTCCTGAGAGGTGATATGCGCTTCACGAGTTACGGCATCCCACTTGAGACTAATGCGACCTGGCGCTTTCCGGACCTTTAGAGACGTCGGCTTATATCCCTTGCGCTGGCTTTTTGCGACGCTGGGTACTAGTCGGGCGGTAAGTTCCTCGTCTCGTTCAAACCTAGGCAGGTCAATGGGGCGCGTCCCGCCCTTGTCAGCGAAAGGCTCGTCCCGGCTCAAGACAAGGACTGGTGAAAGCTTTTCGTCGTCTCCCTTGTATTTCCACTCAAAGAAAAGATCCGTCGGGAGCGTGCTCTCCAAAGCACTTGTCGCAAGATTTGAGGGAGAACTCGACGGTCCTTGCAGACGGCGTGGCTCGTACTGTTGATGCAGAATGTGCGCGAGCGCGCCGACGGCGGCGGCAACGGGATACTGAGAGCCAACTCGTAGAACGTTCAAGCCCTTCGCATCTGGGAACACCGTCTCCCTCATGGCTTGCTCGAAGCCAGGCAACTGACTCGTCCCGCCTGCCAAAAGCACTGCGTCCACAAGATGCTGGACATCGCGCTCGCCAGTCACCTTACGTTCGCGCAGGATCGGGTCGAATTGCTCCTGGGAGTACTGCGTGTCCTGGATCTGCTCTAGGAATCGCTTGGCGACCCCCAAGTACACCTCTGCCAATTCCGTCCAGAGTTCCTTGGAGAGGCCTTCGAGATGACTGACAGTAAGTTCGGATTCAGGAGGAAAAACTTGGTGATTCATTTTTACAGGCTTCCCAGATTCCGAAACCTGCACCTTTGCCTGCTCAGCGGTTGCGCGTAGATCCCGCCGAAGAATGGGATCAACCTGATCAAGGTCAACCCCGAAGAGGCCAAGAATGGATTTGTCCACCCATCGGCCGGAGATTAGTGCTGCATCCCCCCGTACCGCGCGCAGCCGTCCCGCACGCTGACGGCCCTCCGCTGAGTCAACGACTTTGTCGTCCTTGCGCGTCATTACGAAAGTGAAATTGCACGTCGCCGCTCCCGCATCGATGACTAGAAAAATGCCGGTGCGGTCGCGCCTGAGGGTGAGTTCTCGGCGCACGAGCCTGAAGTACTCAATGACCATCTCTGGTTCGGGAAGAACATAGGAGCCAGGGACGGCCTCTTCCAATAACGTGCGATATCGCTTCCGGAGCTTGTCATCGGCGATCGACGGCATGAGAAGCCAGAACGGACCGTTCTTCTTCTCCTTCGGAAGGCTTGAGGTGACGTCCCGAAGATACCGCTTTAGGACCTCCTCGCGATGGTACTTCCTGTAAGGAATCTCGCCTTTTGCTGCCGGGCTGAAGGCCAGGATGCGCGTCTCTATATTAGTCTTTTTGTTAGAGAGCACCCAAGACTTCAGGTCGTCGACGATGGCCACCTGCTCTTGCCCCGTGGGAGGCGACAGCATCAGAGACCAATTATCCATGCCCCCGTCCTCAGGCTTGATCCAACAGAGGGTAGGCCGAAAAGGCCGCCCATTTGAGTCAGGAAAGAGGAATCTCAGACCGTTTCTTGGCAAGGGACTAGACATGCAACCTCAAAAAAAACGGGAAGTGTTCCGACAAGCCAGCAGGTCATCGATGAAATATAATTTATAGAAACAATGCTAAGCCTCTCGTTAGCGTCAATCTCAACCTTGTCTTCGGGAGGAGGCGACAGGCGAATAGCGTCTATGCAGCAGACACAGCCGTGGCATCCGCACCAGGTTGTACGCGGCGCCCACCAAATACGCCGCTAATTCCGTCCGCCCCCTGCCGTTGAAACGCGTCTCTGCAGGAACATCCCACTGTATTCATTCAGCCTCAGACCTCGTCGATTCGCGTCCGTGCCCGCTGACTGAGGGCGTAGCCAGCGGGACTTGTCGTTCGCCGGTCGATGGCAAAGCGACGTTGTACGTCCATCGTCTTAGCAATGTGCGGCGTGACACCCATGCGCCAACAGTCGACGACAAAGTCCGCCGTGTCGTAGCCTTTGTCCGAGCTCACGGAGGAGCTATCATTCCGGGACTTCAGCCCCTTTGGCATCATCACGGCCGCGTCCACGCTAGGCGACGCCATCCGCAGGTTGACCAGCGCCGTCTGCTGTTTGGGCCATCGTTGCATCACTCCCTCCAAGGTCCACAGGACACCACGCCACTGTGCGGGGTGTCGATCCCTCAGAGGTTTTTCCCTGCTAGTTCTTGTCCTGGGTGAATGCCTCCGGTTGGTATCAGAACTTGTGAGAGGCGCTCTAGACTCCTGCCCTCGCGGACGGACACGCGGGAGGCAGCGGCGCATGACGATGGGAGCGGTGTGGCTGGCGACGTGGCTGGCGCTGGGGAGCGCGGACATGAAGTGGGAGCCGCAGGCGAGCGGGACGACGGTGCGGCTGCGCGGCGTGAGCGCGGTGGACAACCGCGTCGCGTGGGCCAGCGGCGACAAGGGCACCGTCGTGCGCACCACGGATGGTGGCAAGACGTGGACGCGAGCCCCCGTGCCGGATGCGGACGGGTTGGACTTCCGCGACGTGGATGCCTTCAGCGACCGCACCGCCTACGTGCTGTCCATTGGCGCGGGTGACAAGTCGCGCATCTACAAGACGACGGACGGCGGCGCGCACTGGACGCTCCAGTTCACCAACACCGTGCCCGGGGCCTTCTTCAACGGCATGGCCTTCTGGGACGAACAGCACGGCATCGCGTTCAGCGACCCGGTGGAAAGGCACTTCGTCGTCATCACCACGGAGGACGGCGGCGCGACGTGGAAGCCCGTGCCGCAAGGGGCACTGCCGGCCGCGCTCGAGGGTGAAGCGGGCTTCGCCGCCAGCGGCACGAGCATCGCGGTGTACGGCAAGTCCCACGTCTGGTTCGGGCTGGGGGGCTCCATCGCGCGCGTGCTGCACTCGGCGGACCGGGGCAAGACCTGGGGCATCGCGCCCACGCCGCTGGCCACGGGTGAAGGCGCGGGCGTGTTCTCGCTCTACTTCTGGAGCTCCATGGCGGGCGTCGCGGTGGGCGGCAACTACAAGCAGCCGGAGGTGGCCACCGGCAACGCGGCGCTCACGCTGGATGCAGGCAAGCGCAAGTGGACCGTGCCGGGCACGCCGCCCGGGGGCTATCGCTCCTGCGTGGCCCCGTTCACGCCCGAGAAGAAGATGTGGCTCATCACCGTGGGGCCCACGGGCTCGGACGTGTCGAAGGACACGGGCAGGACTTGGGAGCCGCTGGACTCCACCGGCTTCCACGCCGTGTCCACGCCGCCGCGCAAGCAGGACACCGCCTGGGCCGTGGGTGAAGAGGGGCGCATCGCGAAGCTCGTCTTCACGAGCGCGGCGCCAGCGCCGAAGCAGCCGTAGCGCTCCGGCGTCCTTCCCGCCGCGGAACAGCCATGCGTGGCGCAAGCCGCATCGCATGGCAGCGGCTTCGCGCCGCGAGCGCCCTGACGGGACCTGCATGGCGCGGGGGAGCAGGCTCCACCCGCGCCAGAAGCCTCACTTCACCAGCAGCGCCGCGCCGATGATGCCGCTGTCATCGCCGAGCTCCGCGTCGGCGATGAGCAGGCCCTCGCGCGACACGCGAGACGCCCACTGCTGCACGCCGTCCAGCACCAGCCGCTTGATGCCCGGGCAGTGCGTCAGCACGCCGCCGCCCAGCACCAGACGCGACGGGTTGAGCACCGTCACGTAGTTGGCCACCGCGACCGCCAGGAATTGCGCCGCACGGGCGTGGATCTCCCTGGCCTTCGCGTCACCCGCCTCCGCCGCCGTCTCCAGCGTCACCGGGGTGATGGTGTACGGGTCGCCGTTGGTCAGCTGCTCCAGCACGGGCGAGCCGCCGGACGACAGCAGCTCATTCGTCTGCGCGATGAGGTTGTGGCCGCCCGCGTACGCCTCCAGGCAGCCGTGCTCACCGCAGCCGCACAGCCGGCCGCCGGGCACCACCTTGATGTGGCCCAGCTCGCCCGCCACGCCGCCGCCGCCCTGCACCAGCCGCCCATCCGCGATGATGGCGCTGCCCACGCCGGAGCCCACGAACACCACCAGGATGTCCTGGGCGCCACGACCCGCGCCCGCGTGCAGCTCGCCCCACGCCGCCGCGGACAGGTCGTTCACCACCTTCACGTCGAAGCCCAGCCGCTTCGTCAACATCGCCGCCAGCGGCACGTCGCGCCAGCCCAGGTTGGGCGCCACGGAGATGACGCCCGTGTCCTTGTGGATCTGCCCCGCCGCGCCCACGCCGCAGCCGTCCACCTTCACGCCGGACTGCTTCACCGCCTCTTCCGCCGCCTGGGCGATGGTCTCCACCACGCCCTGCGGCTTGCGGTCCTGCACCGCGACCTTGGCGCTCGCGAGGATTTCACCCTTCCCATCCACCACCGCGGCCCGGGCGAACGTCCCGCCCAGGTCGATTCCCAGCGTCGGCATGTCCAGCTCCCTCCCTTACGTGCGTGTGCTTCGCGTGGAGCGCGAAAGGCTCAGGCGCCGACTTCCTTCTGCGCCTGGGCGACCGTCTTCTCGATGAGCGCCTGGATCTCCTTCACGCGGGCCTCCGTGCTGGCCTCGTAGCGCAGCACCAGGATGGGCTGCGTGTTCGACGCGCGGATGAGGCCCCAGCCGTCCTCGAACGTCACGCGCACGCCGTCCACGTCCACCACCTTGTGGCCCGCGTCACGCAGGATCTCCGTGGCGCGCTTCACCATGGCGAACTTCTTCTCCTCCGTCGTGTCGAAGCGCAGCTCGGGGCTGGCGAAGGTCTTCGGCACGTCGGAGAGCAGCTGCGACATGGACTGCTTCTCGTGCGTCAGAATCTCCAGCAGGCGCGCGGACGCGTACACCGCGTCGTCGAAGCCGAAGTAGCGGTGCTTGAAGAAGATGTGGCCGCTCATCTCGCCGGCCAGCTCCGCGTGCTCCTCCTTCATCTTCGACTTGATGAGCGAGTGGCCCGCCTTCCACATGATGGGCCTGCCGCCGTGCTTCGCGATGTCGTCGTACATCGTGTAGCTGCACTTCACCTCGCCGATGATGGCCGCGCCCGGGGACTCCTTCAGCACGTAGCGGCTGAAGAGCACCATCAGCTGATCACCCCAGAGCACGTTGCCCTGGTCGTCGATGACGCCGATGCGGTCGCTGTCGCCGTCGTACGCGATGCCCACCTCCGCCTTCACTTCCTTCACCTTCTTGATGAGGTCCTGGAGGTTCTCCACCACCGTGGGGTCCGGGTGGTGGTTGGGGAAGTCCGCGTCCATCTCGCAGAACAGGGGCACCACGTCGAAGCCCATGCTCTCGAACAGGGGCACCGCGATGGCGCCGCCCGTGCCGTTGCCCGCGTCGATGACGATCTTCATCCCCTTGCGGCCCACCTTCACCGTCTGACGGATGAAGTGGTTGTAGGGCGTGATGATGTCGAAGGGCGTGACCTTGCCGGGCTTGTTCGAGGTCGCGAAGTCCTTGGCCTCGATGAGGCGGCGCAGCTCCTTGATTTCAGGGCCGTGGAAGGTCGTCTTGCCGGCGCCAATCTTGAAGCCGTTGAACTCCTTCGGGTTGTGGCTGCCGGTGATCATCGCCAGGCCGTCCACGGGCAGCGTGTTCGCCGCGAAGTAGGTCAGCGGCGTCGGGACCACGCCCACGTCGTAGACGTCCAGGCCGGTAGCGGTGAGGCCCTTCGCGAGCGCGTCGCGGAAGCGCGTGGAGGACTCGCGGCAGTCGCGGCCCACCGCGATGGAGGTGCCGCCCTTGCGGCGGATCATGGTGCCCAGGCCCAGGCCCAGGAGCTCCACCACCTCGATGGTGAGGTCCTTGTCCACCAGGCCTCGGATGTCGTACTCGCGGAAGATGTGCGCGTTCATGGCAGTGTCCCCACCCTCGACAGGAACCGGGAGGGCGTAGCGGAAGGCGTCGGACACTACACGAGCGGGCCCGGGGGCTGCACACACCCGAACGAGCCCGGCTGACTGTTGAACGCCCGGCCCCCCTGGGAGGGCGGAACCTACCCCCGGCAGGGGCTGATGGCCCCCATCAGACCATGGCCCCTGGGGCCTGGGCCCCGGCGCCTACTGGTACCCGCCGCAGCAGCGACTGGTAGTGCTTCAGCCAGGACGTGTTCAGCGGGTCCATCTTGAGGGCCTCCGCGTAGCGCTCCAGCGCGGCCGGGACAGCCCGTTGGACCTCCAACGCATGCCCCTGGGTGAAGAGCGCACGGGCCTTCTTCTCCACCTCCGGCCGGGCGGCGAGGAAGGCGCTGCGCAGGGCCTCCATGGTGGGCTCCGGGACGCCCGCGGCGACGCAGCGGGCAAGGCCGCCCACGTTGCCCCGGGTGGCGTCGTAGCCCACGCGGGAGAGCGGATCGCCGAGCATCCGCTGCGCGGCCAGCACGCGCACGCGCAGGGCATCCAGGGCCTGGCGCTGCACGGTGGGCACCGGACGGTGCTGGAAGGCGAGCAGGCGGCGCAGGGCGGCCTGGGCGCGGCGGTGGATGTCGCCAAAGTCGGCGTCGTGCTTCGCGCCCAGCAGCGTGTAGGGGTCCCGGGCGACGGCCTCCGCGCGGGACAGCATGCGGGCAAGCTCCCCATCGGGCGCGGGCTCCGCGTCCTCCATGAGGGCGCGGGAGAGCAGCCGGCCCAGCGCGGGGAACTCGTCGGAGAAGTGGACGAAGACGCCCGCAGGCACGTTCCAGGTGCGCGCCTCGTCGAAGGTGACGTGGCGGACGACGTCACAGGCGCCCAGGGCCGTCTCACCCCGGAAGGACACCTCCACTGTCAGCCGCGCGGCGAGCGGGGGCAGTGAGCCCTGGCACTCGGCGAAGAGACCTTCGGGGGCGACGTCGCTCACGGAGACGGACTGGAGGACTTCGCCCGGCTTCAGGCCCAGGCGCACGCGCAGGTCGGCGGGCGCGTCCGTGCGGGGCGCGGAGGCCTCCAGGGGCGGCAGGGCGTTCACCAGCGGAATGGGCGCGTCGTCATGGACGACGTCCACCAACGGAATGGGCGGAGGCGACAGAATGGACACGGGCTCCAGCGACGGCGCCAGGGTCATGAACGGGATGGCCGCGGCGCCCAGCGTGGACGTGGGGTTCATCGCAGGCTGCGCCGTGACATCCAGGGGCGAGGCCGGATCCACCAGCAGGATGGGCGCGGCTGCCTGAAGGGAGTTCAGCGTAACGATGCCGAGCTTCATCGTCTTGGCCGGCGCGTTGGGCACGAAGCCCTCGGCCGGCGGCTCCGGTTCAGCGGACCCCAGCAGCGCCACGGCGGAAGCCCAGAACGCGGCCACCTCCGCGCGCATGTCCCCCTCACCGGGGCGGGCGTTGGACGGCACGCCATGCGCCGCGCGCAACGCCGCATCCTCCACGGACGAGGCGGCCATGCCCCATTCGGGCACGTCCTCGACGATGTCGAAGTCGTCCGCCGCGTCGTGCGTCTCGGCAGGCTCCTTCGTCGTGGCGACCACCTCCACCGCATCGGACACATCCTCGGGAGCATCCGCGAACGCGTTGCGCACCGGCGCCTTCCGGCCCAGCGCCTCCGCGAGCGCGGCGCGGAAGGCCCACGCGCTGTCGAACCGCTCCTCCGGCTTCGCGGCCAGCGCGCGCAACAGCACGGTGGACAGCGCGGGCGGCACGTTCGGGTTGATGGCGTGCGGCGGGAACAGCGTCACATCCGCGGAGCGCCCCAAGCCGAACGGCAGCCGGCCCGTCACCAGCAGGTAGCCCGCCACGCCCATCGCATGCACATCCGCGCGAGGGCTCCGGTTCATCCCCTCGCACTGCTCGGGCGCCATGAACGTGGGCGAGCCCACCGTCACGCCCTGCGTGCGCTCCTCCGGCGACAGCGCCGCTTCCCGCACCGCGCCCGCGCCGAAGTCCCGCACCCGCACGCGCCGCTCGCCCTTCGCGTCGCGCGTGATGAACATCGAATCCAGCGTGAGGTCCCCATGCACGAGCCCCCGCGCGTGCGCCGCCTCCAGCCCCGCGAGCGCCTGATCCAACACCTCGCCCACCTCGGCCGGAGACAGCGGCAGGGGCATCGCGCTGAGCGACTCGCCCTCCGGCGCCTCCAGCAGCACGCAGGGCAGACCTTGCGGACCAGGGCGTACGTCCAGCACGCGCGCCACGTGGCGGTGCACGACGTTGCGCTGCGCCAGCGCCTCCGCGATGAACCTCGCGCGCACGGCGGGACGGGCCGCCAGGTGCGCGTGCAGCACCTTCACGGAGAAGCGGTGCCCGGTGGGCACGTACTCCGCCAGGTACACCGACGCCACCGCGCCCACCTCCAGCCGGCGCTTCAGCATCAGCGGCCCGTGCCGCTGACCCTCCAGCGAATCCCCCGACACCAGAGGCCGGGCAGCGACGGGGCACGCCTCCCCATCCCGGTGTTCGCCCACGCAGCGCTTGCAGCCCATCGCCATCCCCGCCTGTCGCCCCGGAAATGGGGCGGACCCGGGATGGACTTGCAACCCGCGCGCCTCGTGCCCGGGGCCCGCTTTCGTCCGGACCGCGACACTCCAACACCCGCGAGTGCCAGCAAACCCCGCAAAACGAACCAGGGCCCCCTGTAGAAACGACAGGGAGCCCCAGGAAGAAATGTGTGGGGTGAAACAGGAGGCGAAGTCGCCTCCAGGCCTACAGCAGCTTGGTGCGCTTCCGGGCCTTGAGGGCCTCGACGACCTTGCGGACGTCCTGGCTCTTGTCCTTGGGGACCACGAGCACGGCGTCACCGGAGTCCACCACCACCACGTCGTGCATGCCCACGACGGACAGCGTGCGCTTGTCGGACAGCACCACGCAGTTGGTGCAGTCCACCAGCACCGCGTCGCCGGAGACGACGTTGCCCTGCGCGTCGGCGGGGCGCACTTCGGGGATGGCGGCGAAGGAGCCCACGTCGGACCAGCCGAAGTCGCCGTCCAGCACCGCGATGTTCTCCGCCTTCTCCATCACGCCGTAGTCGATGGAGATGGAGGGCAGCTTGGGGAACACGCGCTTGAGCACGGCCGGGAAGGTGCGCTTGCCCGCGGCCTTCTGGAGCGCGTCCAGGCCCTTCTGCATCTCCGGCATGTGCTTCTGGAAGGCCTCCAGCATCACGTCCGCGCGGAAGACGAAGATGCCGCCGTTCCAAAGGTAGTCGCCGCTGGCCAGGTACTCCTGCGCCGTCTTGAGGTCGGGCTTCTCCTTGAACGCCTTCACGCGGCGGCCGCCGCCGTCCAGCGCGGCACCGACCTGGATGTAGCCGTAGCCCGTCTCCGGGCGCGCGGGCTTGATGCCCAGCGTGACGATGTGGCCCCCTTCCGCGATGCGCGCCGCTTCCGCGAGCGTGCGCTGGAAGCCCTTCACGTCCGCGACGTGGTGATCCGACGGCAGCACCGCGAGCACGCCCTTCGGGTCGCGCGCGGCCACCTGGAGCGCGGCGAGCGCGATGGCAGGCGCGGTGTTGCGCGCCACGGGCTCCACCAGGAGGTTGCCCTTGGGCAGCCCCTTCACCAGCTTCAGCGCCGTCTTCGCGTGCACGGGGCCGCACACGATGAAGGTGTTCTTCACCGGCGCCAGGCCCTTGAGGCGCTGGGCGGTGTCGGTGAGCAGCGGCTGCTTGGAGGCCAGCGGGAGGAACTGCTTCGGACGGGCCTGGCGGGACAGCGGCCAGAAGCGGGTGCCGGAGCCTCCGGCCATGATGACGGGGTAGAGGGCCATATACGGGTGCGAGCTCCTAGGGGCGCACGCCGGCCCATGGCCTGGCGCGCACGGCGGCGCACCATAGCGCGTCGCGCCAGCGGAGGAAGGGGGCCCGGCCGCCTACCCTCCGAGGGATGGGGCGCGACAATGTGGGCAGAGTTTTGACCCGTCCCCAAAAAGCCAGTCTCATGCCCCGGCGTTGAGCCTCAAGCCCACATCCACCGGATGGACGCTGGCCTTCACCGTGCTGCTGGCGGTGGGGTTGTCCCTGGCGCCATTGCCGGAGAAGTTCCGCCCCCTCCCCAGCCTCCGTCAGGAAGGTTCGCTCGGGCCCAAGCTGGCGGCGCTCGTGCTGCCCGCGTCCCTGCGCGGCGTGAAGGCTCCGCGCCCGCCCTCGGACACCATGGTCCCGGACGCTCCGCCCACCGCGGTCGCGGAAGCGGACACCGCCGCCAACGACACGGATCCGAAGGCGGGCCCGCAGGTGGGGGAAGCCCCGGCCGTGCCCGGCATCGGGCTGGAGGAGCTGAGCGCCCCCACGCTGGCGACCGCGCTGGAGCTGGAAGCGCTGCGCGAGCGCATGGGCGCGAAGCACGTGGACATCGAGCTCAACTGCCGGAAGACGCGCGCGGACGGAACGTGTGAAGAGGACGGCCTGGCGCCGTTCATGAAGGCGCTGGGAGATTTGCGCGCGGACGCGCGGCGCACGCCGGTGCGGGTGGTGCACCTGGGCGATTCGCTGATCGCCTCCGACTACGTCACGGACGTGGTGCGCGACCGGCTCCAGGAGCGCTTCGGTTCGGGCGGTCCGGGCTTCCTCTACATCCACCGGCTGGCGAGCGCAGGCCGCGCCACGCGCGCGGGCACCGCGAGCACGGATGGATGGAAGATGGAGCGGCTGGTGGACACGCACTGGCCCAAGGACCGCGTGGGCTGGACGGGCGTGGCCTTCTCCACGAGCGGCCCCGCGCAGTCCACGCGCTACTCCGTGGAGGGCGCGCGCGAGGCGGAGCTGTTCTTCCTGGCCCAGCCCGCCAACGGCTCCGTGCAGGTGGCGGTGGACGGAAAGAACACGCAGCGAATCCAGACGCGCGCGTTCGGATCCAAGGCGGAAGCGGCCTTCGCGCGGCTCAAGATTCCAGAAGGCGCCAAGACGCTGACGCTCACCACGAGCGGCAAGACGGAGCTGCACGGCGTGTCGGTGGAGTCGGGCACGCCGGGCGTCGTCTACGACACGGTGGGCCTGTTGGGCGGCATGGCGGAGGTGTACCTGCGCGCGCAGCCCCAGGCGTTCCGTGCGCAGCTCAAGCACCGCAAGCCGTCGCTGGTGGTGTTGATGGTGGGCGGCAACGAGGCGTTCTTCCTCTCGCGCGACCGCACCACGCTGGACGAGGTCCGCTCGCAGATGAAGGAGCTGGTGTCGCGCGTTCGCACGTCGGTGCCGGACGCGGCGTGCCTCGTCATGTCGCCCATCGACGCGGGCGTGCGCACGCTGAGCGGCGAGCTGATCACCCGCCGGCACTCGGCGGAGGTGTCGGAGGTGTTCCGCGAGGAGGCGCGCGCGGGAGGCTGCGCCTTCTACGACACGCTGGCGGCGATGGGCGGCGAGGGCTCCGCGCTCAAGTGGCTGGAGTCCGGCCTGATGCTGGAGGACCTGGTGCACCCGCGCGTGCGCGGCTCCAACCTGCTGGGCCACCTGTTCGACCTGGCGTTGCAGCGGGCCTTCGCGCGCACGCATCCGCCGCGAGTGCCGGGCACGGACACGACCGGCCTGCAGAACGCGGCCCCTTCGCTGCGCCGCACGTTCGAATCACTGGCACGCCGGGAGTCCGGCGCGAAGCTGCGAGTGGGCATCGCGCAGTTGGGCGCGTCGCACACGGCGGCGCACTACTTCTCCGACAAGGTCCGCGACGCGCTGACGAAGCGCTTCGGTGACGCGGGCCGGGGCTTCATCGCGGCGGGCAAGCCGTCCTCCCGGCTGGAGGGGGCGCGCGTGACGCGCACGCTGGACGGTGCGTGGACGGTGGAGGACGCGAAGAGCACGCCTGGAGGCGTCTCCGGAAGCATCTGGGGGCTCACCGGCATCCGCGCGGTGGGAGCGCCCGGCGCGAGCCTGGGCATCTCCTTCTGCGAAGGCTGCGCGGAGGAAAAGAACCGCCAGGGCCGGCTGGACCTGTACGCGCTGGACGCGCCGGGGGCCGCGGCGCCTGAAATCACGGTGGACGGTGAAGAAATTCCTCCGGAAGCACCGCCGCCGGAGCCGCTGACGCAGCCGACGGTGCGCATCCGTTCGTTCCCGGTGACGGGCGTGGCGCACTCGGTCCAGGTGAAGGTGCCGGAGGGTGGCGGGAGCGCGACGGTGCTGGGCGCGTCGCTGGAGTACGACGTGCCGGGGCTGGTGTACGACGCGCTCGGGTTGCCCGGGGCCACGGCCTTCACGGCGCGGGACATGGATGCACCGGCGATGGACGCGCAGCTGACCGCGCGCCGGCCGGACCTGCTGGTGTTCTGGTACGGCACCAACGAGGCGGAGCTGCCGGGGTTGGACGCGAACGGGCTGCGCCAGGACTACGCGGCGTTGATTGCACGCATGCGCAAGGCGACGGGCGCGGAGTGCCTGGTCATCGGCCCCACGGACCGGCTCCAGCAGGAAGCGAACGGCCAGTGGGACGAGGCGCCGTCGCTGGCGAAGGTGCTGAACACGTTGCCGCAGGTGGCGAAGGACGCCGGGTGTGCGTACTGGTCCGCGCGAGCGGCGATGGGCGGTGAGCGCTCCATGCAGCGCTGGCAGCGCCAGTCGGAGCCGCTGGGCCACGCGGACGGGGTGCACCTGACGGCGCAGGGTTACGCGGTGCTGGCGAACGCGTTCGTGAAGGACCTGATGGCGGCGTACGAGTCCACGAAGAAGGGCGGCGAGCCGACAGCCTCCGCCGCGGGAGCGCCCTGAGCCGTGCTGTCCCACAGCCTCCAGTACGTCGTCTTCGTCATCGTGGTGTTCGCGCTCTACTGGGCGGTGCACCGGCATTACTGGCCGCGGATGCTGTTGCTGCTGGCGGCCAGCCTGATGGTCTACGTGTCGTTCCTGCAGGTGCCGCTGACCGCGTTCGTGGGCGGGATGCCCGTGGGCGAGCTGGTCGTGAAGCTGGTGCCGCTGTTCATCTTCCTGGCCGGCGTGACGGTGGATCACCTGCTGGTGAAGGGGATGGGGAGCACGGAGCG
Organism: Corallococcus sp. AB030; assembly: GCF_003668965.1. NCBI lineage: Bacteria > Pseudomonadati > Myxococcota > Myxococcia > Myxococcales > Myxococcaceae > Corallococcus > Corallococcus sp. AB030. Next base: position 4,515 of record NZ_RAWQ01000161.1, on the reverse strand, counting down.
GCCGGGGCTGCGCAAGCTGCTGGTGGTGCTGTCCATCGTCTCCAACCTGGGGCTCCTGGCGGGCTTCAAGTACCTGGAGCTGTTGCGCAGGACGGTGTCGTCGCTCTTGGGGCCCTGGGGCGTGGAGGTGCGACCGGAGCCGTTCCATTTCCTGCTGCCGGTGGGCCTGTCGTTCTTCGTGTTCCAGGCCATCAGCTACACGGTGGACGTGTACCGGGGGAAGGCGAGCTCCGAGCACTCGTTCGTGGAGCACCTGCTCTACATGTTGTTCTTCCCGCGGGTGTTGAGCGGGCCGATTGTCCGCGCGTCGGAGTTGATGGCGCACTTCCGGGAAGTGCCCACGCTGTCGTCGGACGACGGGAACAAGGCGTTGTTCCGCGTCGCCGTAGGGCTGGTGAAGAAGCTGGTCATCGCGGACGTGCTGGGCAGCGGCATCGTGGATCCGGTGTTCGGCAGTCCGCACGCGTACTCGTCGGCGGAGTGCGCGGTGGCGGCGGTCGCGTACACGTTGGAGCTGTACTACGACTTCTCGGGGTACTCGGACATCGCGATTGGTGTGGCGTCGCTGTTCGGCTTCAAGTTCCCGGAGAACTTCGCGAGGCCGTACCTGGCGAAGAACCTGTTCGAGTTCTGGAACCGCTGGCACATGAGCCTGTCGTCATGGCTGCGGGACTACCTGTACATCCCGCTGGGCGGCAACCGGCGGTCGAAGCCGCGAGTGTGCTTCAACCTGATGATGGTGATGGTGCTGGGAGGCCTGTGGCACGGGGCGGACTGGCGCTTCGCGGTCTGGGGCGCGGTGCACGGCGTGGCGTTGTGCGGGGTGCGGTGCTGGTGGTGGTTCAAGGGCAAGCAGCAGGAGCCCGGCCCGGTGCGCGTGGCGTTCGGGATGTTGGCCACGTTCACGCTGGTGGTACTGACGCGCGTGGTGTTCCGGGCGCCGGACATGGTGCACGCGGGTGAGTTCTACGCACGGATGCTGGCGGGAATCCCAGGCCTGGCGAACGTAGGCCCGTTGGTGTGGAGCATGCTGGCCATCGCGGTCCTCGCGCACGCGGTGCCGATGAAGCTCTACGACACGGCCGCGCTCGTGTTCCTCAAGATGCCCGCACCCGCGAGAGCGGTGGTGCTGGTGCTGTTGGGGTTGGGCATCCGCCAGCTGTCCACGCTGGAGACCCGGCCGTACGTGTATCTGCAGTTCTGAGTAGGCTTGTGCCGGATGGGTTCTTTCCGGCGACAACTCTTCTGGATTGGCATCGCGGGGCTGGGCATCGCGTGCGCTGGGGCGCAGCCTGCGAAGCCGGTCGAGCCAGCTGTCATTCCCTGGCCTGGGGATGACCTGCAACCGCTTGCGACATTGGAAGGGCCCGCCATCCAGGCCGCGCATGCAGCCCTGGAAGAAGCGCTGAAGCGATTTCCGAAGGAGTCCGCGGGTCAGTGCGCCTTTTCCGCCCAGGCACTGGAAGTCGTCATCGGTCAGGAGGCGGGCTGGTACTTCGCTCGCGTCAATCGCCGCGTGGACAGGTGCCCCGGCTTCGGTCCAGGTGTCACGGGCCTCGAAACGGACTGGTTCGAGCTGTACGCGATCTCTCCAGACGGAGACATCACGCGATATCCCTATCAGCCCTGATTCACACGTTCAGGGCATGGACGGATACCGCGCCAACACCTTTCCCTCGGGTGAGACGGCGTACAGTTCGAACACGTCGAACCCGAGCACGGTGCCGGGTGCCCATCCGCACTTGTCGGGCCGTGGGTTGATGCGGACGAAGTACAGCCCTCGCTCCTCGCCCACGATGACCTCCATCCCCTTCGCCGAGAAGGCGCAGCTCTTGGCGTACTCCTTGGGGTACCGGGAGAGGACCCGCTGCAACGCGGCGTGCGCGGCAAGAACCGCGGGCCCGTCCAGGGTTGCCAGGGGCTGAAGGTCATCGGGCCACTGGATGCCTTTTTCGACAGTAGGCGGGAGTGTGGCTCCTCCGTCCTGAAGGAGCGAGACGCACAGGAGCACATGATGCGGCTTCAGCACTGGAAACTCCACCACGCCTCGGCGAGACGCGCTGTCCCGCCGAGCCTACCCCACCGCGTCAGTTCACCTGGAGGGTGAGCAAAGTCACCCGGTTGTCAGGGGTCAGCCCCACGCGGTACCGCCACGTCGCGGCGCCGAACTGCACCAGGTACGTGTAGATGCGGTCGTCGCCTCGCGTCTCACGGTTCGCCAGCACCAGCGGCCCCGCGGCCCCAAGCCCCTGCAACACGGACCGGAAGTACGGACCTGCCTCCTCGAAGTACCTGGCCGGCACGTAGGCGAACATCGACGGCTCCCAGGCGCCCTGGCGCGTCTTCTCCAGCAGCTCCGTGAGCCTCGCCGTCACCTCCGGCTCCGTGTCCGGAATGGGCTTGAGCGGCGGCACGGCGAGCGCCGGATTCACGATGGCCGCGATGCCCTCCACGAGCAGCGCCGGGTTCGACTTGTCCAGGTTCGCCAGCACCACGATGGACAGCTCATCCCCCAGGAAGCGTGAATAGGCCGTCCGGAATCCCTGCCACGATCCCGTGTGCCTGTGCAGCGGCTGACCGTTGCGCTCCAGCACCTCCCAGCCGAAGCCGTACGGCTGGCTGGCACCGCTGTTCAGCTTCACTGGCGACAACACCTCCCGCCAGCTGTCCTGCGTCAGGAGGGCCCGCTTCGCCACCGCCTCCTCCCAGGCCAGCATGTCCTTCAGCGAGAAGTAGAGCGCGCCGTCCCCCGTCGTGTTCAACGACTGCGATACCCACTGCTGGTTCTTCACCACGCCCCCCACCAGTTCGTAGCCCGCCGCGCGGTTCGGGATGACATCCGCCTCGCTGATGCCTCGCGCTGTCTTCATGCCCGCGGGCTTGAAGACCTGGCGCCCCAGGACCTCCTGATACGTCATGCCCGCGACGCGGTTCACCAGGAGGCCCAGCAGCACGTAGCCGGAGTTGCTGTAGTTCCACCTCAGCCCCGCCGGGAACTCCAGCGGCAGCTTGTAGATGAACTCCGCGAACTCCTGCTCCGTGTAGTCCTTGCGCTCGTCGAGCAGCCCCTCCAGGTCCTTGATGCCAGACGTGTGCGTCAGCAGGTGGCGCACCGTGATGGGCTTCCACGTCGCGGGCGCATCCGGGAAGTACTTCGTCACGCTGTCGGACAACGCCACGCGCCCCGCCTCCACCTGGAGCATCAGCGCCGTCGCGGTGAACATCTTCCCCACCGACCCCGACTGGAAGAGCGTGTCCGTCCCCACCGGGACCTGGTGCTCCAGGTTCGCGAAGCCATACCCCTTCGCGAGCACCACCCGGCCGTGACTCACCACCCCCACGGCGAGCCCCGGCACACCCAGCCGCTTCTGCTCCGCGCGCACGAACGCGTCGATGCGCTCGCGGAGCGAGTCACGGGCCTGAGCGGGTCCGGCCACCAGGAAGACGACAGCCAACGCGAGCGACATCAGGGAATGGCGCATGGGGATTTCCGACATCCGGCCCTGCATGAGCCGGTAGTGACATCCCATCATGAGTCCCCAACCGCGCGAACGATGCACTCCCCGCGATATGAACAGCTCGCCATGAGCCGTGCACCATCCGTGGGCCCTCCCCCGCCTCCGTTCCGCTTCCGCCGACGCCTGCTGGCGGTGATGCTGCTCGCAGGCCTCATCCCATTGGCGTTGCTGGGTGCTCTCGCCCAGGGCGTACTGGAGCGCGTGCTCTCCATCTCCATCGCGCCCGTGGAGGCCGTGCTCGACAACGTCTCCGATGAGCTGAGCCGCCGGGGACTGCCTCCCGATGCGCTCGACGAGGCGCGGCTGAACCTGGCGCAGGCGGAGCTGGCGCGGCGGGCCCTGGTGCGCCGCGTGCCCGTGTTCATCGCCGGGGTGGGCGCTATCGCCGCCGTCGTGCTGGCCGTATCCGCGGTGCTCCTGGGCCGAGTCCTCACGCGCCCCATGGCCACGCTCCTGGAAGGCATGCGGGCCTACTCCCGCGGAGACCTGTCGGTCCGCCTGCCCGTCCCAGAGCCTGCTCGTGACGAACTCCAGTTCCTCCTGGGCCAGTTCAACCGCATGGGCCAGGAGCTGCTGGACCAGCGCGAACACCTCAAGGCCGCCGAGCAGATCGCCGCGTGGCAGGACGTGGCGCGGGCGCTCGCCCACGAGCTGAAGAACCCCCTGACCGCAATGAGGCTGTCGCTCGCGCGTCTGTCTCCGCAGGATGCCGGCACCCTGCCAGACCCGACGCGCCTCGCCGATGCGGTGGCGCTCCTCCAGGAGGAGGTGGACCTGCTCATGCGCATGACCCAGAGCTTCTCCACCTTCGCGCGCCTGCCGGCCCCCCGCTTCCAGGACGTCGCGCTGCGTCCACTGCTCGCGGAGGTGTGCGCGCTGTACGCGGGCACTTCGCCGGTGCCCGTGGTGCTGGACCCCGGTGAGGAGGTGTCGCTGCGTGCGGACCCCGACGGACTGCGCCGCCTCTTCGGCAACCTGGTGAAGAACGCCACCGAGG
>NZ_RAWQ01000160.1:0-26006 GCF_003668965.1 Corallococcus sp. AB030 | reverse complement strand
CCTGGGAGCCCCTCCGCCCCTGGACGGCCACCGCGGCCCGCCCCTGCACCGGCGCCTCCGTGCGTCGCTGAAGGTCTCCATCGTGGAGGGGATGTTCGCGGAGGTGTTCACCGCGTGCGCGGGTCCTACCGTGCTCACCGCGTGGGCCATCGCGCTGAAGCTGGGCCCCTTCCTGGTGGGCGTGATGACGGCGCTGCCGTTCTTCGCGCAGTTCGTGCAGTTCCCCGCCGCGTGGCTCACCCTCTGCTTCGGCCACCGGCGGGTGGCGCTGACGGCGGTGTGTCTGTCCCGGCTGGCCCTCTTGCCCATGGCGCTGCTGCCGTGGCTGGGCCTGTCCCTGGAGGGGCAGCAGCACCTGCTGCTCGCCGTGGCCGGGGCGTCCGCGCTGCTGGCGGTGGTGGGCAACAACGCGTGGGTGGCGTGGATGGGGGAGCTCGTCCCGGGCGCCGTGCGGGGCCGCTTCTTCGGCAAGCGCACCGCGCTCACCACGCTGATGGGCACGGGCGCGTCGCTCACCGCGGGCCTGCTGATGGACCGGTTGAAGGGGCTGGATGGGGTGGGCATGGCGCTGCCGCTGCTGGCGCTCGCCGCGTGCGTCATGGGCGTCGTCACCACGCTGATGATGGCCGCGCAGCATGACCCGGCGCCCCCGGGCAGCTCGCCGAAGCTGGAGCTCAAGGCGGCGCTCCTGCCCTGGAAGGACGACGGGGCCCGGCGGGTGCTGCTGTACCAGGTGGCGTGGAACGCGGCGGTGGGCGTGTCCGCGCCCTTCTTCGCGCTGCACAGCCTTCAGAACCTCAAGATGACCTTCGTCATCATGGCCCTGCACGCGGCGGCGGTGGCGGGCGTGCGCGTGCTGACGGCGCCCCTGTGGGGCCGCGCCATCGACAAGCTGGGCGCACAGCCGGTGCTGATGCTCTGCTCGCTGGGCATCAGCGCCATCCCCATGCTGTGGCTGCTGCCCTCCGCGGGGACGCTCTGGCCGCTGCTGTTCGACGTACTCCTGGCGGGCGCGCTGTGGAGCGGCCACGGCCTGGCCATCTTCGCGCTGCCCCTGACGGTGGCGCCGCGCCGCGGCCGGCCCTTCTACCTGGCGGCGTTCGCCACCGCGGGCGGGCTGGCCTACGCGGCGGCGGCGGCCCTGGGCGGGGCGCTGGCGGCGCGCGTGCCCCAGCAGTTCATGCTGGGCGGCCACCTCTGGGTGAACCTGCACGTGCTCTTCGTCGTGTCGGCGGTGGCCCGGCTGGGGGCCGCCTTCCTCGCGGCCCGGGTGAACGAACCCGGCGCCGCCACCACGCGCACCGTGGCCCAGGTGGTGGAGCGGTTTACGCCCCGCCTCCGCCCGGCTACAGCCGGTAGTCGCGCACCATCGCCGCCACGCGCTCCGACAGGAGCTTGAGCGACACGGCGGACTCGCTGGTGGTGGCGATGCGCTTCACCGTGTCGCCCATCACCGTGTTGAGCTCGTTCACGGCGGTGAAGATCTGCTCGATGCCGGTGGCCTGCTGGTTCACCGTCTGCGAAATCTGACGGGCGGACACCACGCTGTCCCGCACGATGGAGGACAGCTGGCGCAGCGTGTCCCCGGACGTGCGCACCTGGGCCAGTCCCGTCTCCATGCGCTGCGTGCCCGCGGCCGTGATCTCCACCGTGGCGAAGATGGCGGTGCTGATGTCCGCCAGGATGCCGCGCACCTGGTTCGTCGCGCGGATAGACTGGTCCGCCAGGCCGCGAATCTCCCGGGCCACCACCGCGAAGCCCTTGCCGTGCTCCCCGGAGCGCGCCGCCTCGATGGCCGCGTTCACCGCGAGCAGGTGCGACTGGTCCGCCAGGTCCTTCACCGTCTCCGTGATGCCGGAGATCTGCTCGGTGCGCTCGCCCAGGGCCATGATGCGCTCGGCGATCTGCTCCACCTGCGCGCGCAGCGCCACCATCCCCTCGATGCTCTCGGTGATGGCGATCTCTCCCGTCTTGCCCAGCACCTCCGCGCGCTCCGCCACGTCGATGACCGTCTCCGCCGCACGCGACGCCACCACCGACGTCTGGCGGATCTCCTGCGCCGTCACCTGCGTCTCCTGCAGCGCGGCGGCGTGGCGGGACACCATCTCGTTCTGCCGGCCCGCGGAGTCGTTCAGGTGGTCCACCGAGCCGCGCAGCAGGTCCGACGACCCCTGCAACTGCTGCAAGAGGTCCTTCACCTTGGACACCATCAGGGAGAAGGCCTTCGACAGCTGGGCCACCTCGTCCGAGCCCTCCACGCGCACCGTCTCGCGCAGGTCGCCGTGCTCCGCGATGCGTTGGGCGGCCGCCGTCAGCTGCACCAGCGGCGCCGCCACCCGGCGCGCCAGCACGATGCCCACGACGACGAAGAGCGCGAGCGCCAGCACCATCACCACGCTCACCCCGGTGGTGATGGCCCGCACCTGCGCGCGCGCCGACGTGCGGTTGAAGCCCACGTGCACGGTGCCCGCGCCGTTCGCGAAGCGCGAGCTCACGTCCAACAGCTCCGCGTCCCGCACGTAGAACGTCGCCTCACCCTGCGCGCGCGCCAGCCGGTCGCGCAGCTCCCGCATCGCGGTGGCGTACTCGCCCGCCACCGCGCGCAGCTGCCCGGTCCCGTCGAAGACGGCCACGTAGGCCACCTGGTGGTGGCGGACCGCCTGTTCCAGCACCGCCTGGAGCGCCTCCGTCTGGCCCCCGGGCATCGCCGCGGGCAGCGTGGCCGCCAGCGCCGCGGGCAACGCGCCTCCCACGTCCCGGCCCTGCGCCTCGAAGGCGGAGCTGACGCGCGGGATGAGGTAGCCGAAGAAGAGGACAGTGAAGAACAGCGCCACCAACAGCGGCGCCAGCGTGAGCTTCTGCGAAAGGGAGAGTCGCATCCGGGAGCGGCGCCAAATCCAGAGGAAGTCTGGGAAACGTAGCCCCTCTGGACCATCCAGCGAGGTGCTGCATTGTGGACATCCCAGAGGAGCCGGCGCAATGGCTCCGCGCATCGAAAGCCCGTGAAAGTCAGACACCGCGCCCTGGGTAGCGACGAACCCGGGGCGCGGGCGTCATCCCGGCTTGAGTCAGCCGGCCTTGCGGTTGTTGGACGGTGCGCTCTCGTCCCACTTCTCCATCAGGGTGTTGGACGGGAGGGTCTCATCCAGCAGCTTGCGCGCGGCCTCGGCGCCGGTGACGGGCAGGCCCTTGCGGTCAATCAGGCCCAGCTGCACGAGCACGGCGGCCTGATCCCAGTAGATGTGCTCGTGGTAGAGCTTGTCGCCGCGGAAGTTCACCACCGCCACGAAGGCCGCCTCCACGTACTTCCCGGTGGGCGGGATGCCCGGGAGCATCCAGTCCATCTCGATGTCGTGGGTGAAGCTGAAGATGAACTCGTCCACCACGCGGTCGGCGCCCACGGTGCGCGACAGCAGGGTCATCTTCGTGTCCTTGGGGTTGGCGTGCACGAAGTGGTTTTCGTAGAAGCGGTGCAGGTACTCCGCGCCCACGCCACCCGTCATCACCGGCACGCTGTTGACGTACGGGTGCGACACCATGGTCTTCATGGTCGCGTCCGCGTCGCGGGCGGCGAACTCCAGCTCCGTGTGTTTGTCCCACAGCGCGGCCAGGTCGTAGCGCGGCCCCATCACGCGCTTGAGCAGCGCGAGGGTGCGCGTGTGCGCCGTCATCATCGAGGGCCGGTTCCAGGCCGGCGAGCCCTCGCGGAAGAAGCCGTGGCGCACGCCCTGGTACACGTACAGCTCCACGTCGACGCTGACGTGCTGCTTCACCCGCGCCACCGCGGCCGGAGGCACGAAGCCGTCCCACTCCGCGTAGTGGACCACCATGGGGGCCGCGTTCTCACCGCCCTGCGCGAGCACGTCCTCCATGCCGGGCGCGCAGTAGGCCACCGCGCAGTCCACGTGCGCGTGCGCCGCCAGCTGCGCGGCCAGCGTCCCACCCAGCCCGTAGCCCAGCGCGCCGACCTGCTTCTTGCCCCGCAGTCCCACCACCTCCGGTAGCGAGCGCGCCCAGGCCACCACCGGCTTCAGGTCCACCTCTTCCGGTTCTCCTCGTGAGGCGAGGTCGGGCACCACCACCACGTAGCCCTCTTCACTGAAGCGCTCGGCCATCAGCTTCAGGTGGGCGTTTCCCTCGAACGCCTCCACCATCAGCAGCAGCAGGGCCGGACCCGTTCCAGAGGCGGGGCGTCGCACCCACGCACGAATCGGGTCGCTTCCTTCCACGGGAATCCACGTCGAGTTGTCGTTCATTTGTCGCGCACCCTCCCCAAAGCGGACACATTTCACGCCCGGACGGACTGCCTCCCGGGCGTCTGGCATTGTAGCAAACCCTCCACATGCTTGCCTCATCTTATGAGAGGTTTTGATGTGGATGGATTGTTGTATGCCTTTTATGTGGAGTAATCAGCCACCACTGCAATGCACTGTCGGTGACGCGAACGGCCTTGTGTCTCACGCCGTCATCGGCGTGGAGACGCCCGCGCACGCGGAGTGCGCGCGTGTCTCAACCAAAGCCTGACGCGGAAGACACAGGGAGAAGATCGTACCGACGTCCGGGGTCGATTCCACCCGGAGGGTGCCGCGGTGGGCCTCCACGATGCTGCGCGCGATGTAGAGCCCCAGGCCCAGGCTCTCGCGCTGGCCCGGGCCGTCGCCGCGTCGGAAGGGCTGGAAGAGCGTGGGCAGGAGGTGCGCGGGGATGGGGGCCCCGGCGTTCTGGACCTCCAGATAGACGGTGTCCACGCCCTGCTCGAAGGTGCGCAGGCGCACGGGCGTGTCTCGCGGGCTGTACTTGAGCGCGTTGTCCAGCAGGTTGGCCACCACCTGCGCCAGCCGGTCCAGGTCCCACACGCCCGGGAGGCTGTCGCGGGCGAAGTCGCACAGGATGGAGCGCTCCGGTTTCGCCGCGCGCAGCTCGTCCACGAGCTTGCGGCATAGCTCGTTGAGGTCGCCCGCGCCCGGCACCACCGGGATGCCGCCGCCCACGCGCGCACGGGTGAAGTCCAACAGCTGATCCACGATGCCCTGGATGCGCTCGCCGCCCCGGGCCACCCGCTCGAAGGCCTTGCGCTGGGCGTCCGGCAGCACCTCACGGGACAGCTGGACGTTGGCCGTGGTGAGGATGGCCGCGAGCGGTGTGCGGATGTCGTGCCCCACGATTCCCACCAGCTGCTGCTCGAGCTCCGTCGCGCGTTGCAGCTCCTCCTCCACGCGCCGGCGCTCCGCCAGCTCCAGCGCCTGCTGCCGCAGCTTCTCACCGCGCAGGTACAGCTCCACGAACACGGACACCTTGGCGCGCAGGATGTTCGGATCCACCGGCTTGAGCAGGTAGTCCACCGCGCCGTACTCGTAGCCCCGGGTGACGTAGGCCGCCTCGCGGCTGAGCGCGGTGATGAAGAGGATGGGCAGGTGCTTCGTGCGCTCGCGGGTGCGCACCAGACGCGCCGTCTCCAGGCCGTCCAGCCCCGGCATCTGCACGTCCATCAGCACGCACGCGTACTCGTCCAACAGCAGCGCCTTCAGCGCCTCGTCGCCGGAGCGCACCGACACCACCTGCTGACCGAGCGGCTCCAGGATGGCCTCCAGGGCGAGCAGGTTCGCCGGCGTGTCGTCCACCAGGAGGACGCGCGCGCGCGGCGCACCGGGCGCGTCATCGGTGCGGCGGTGAGACAGGTCGGGGACGGTGGTGAGTACGGGCGTCCTGGGAACAGGGGGCTTCAAGGAGGCGTTCACTCGGGCGTTGGGGGTGGAACGGCTCGGCGGGCGGACGCGAGGCCGGGGCCCCCTAGGTGTCCGCCGGATGTCGGGCGCCCGCTTCCAACACAGCCCCTTCTCCGCCTTGTTCCCTGCACCTGTATTCAAAAGCCACAGCAAGACAGGAATTCACAATCAAAACTGACCCGTTGCAATTCCTGTCAGGGGCGTAGACTCCGCGTACATGACGCTCCCGGCTCCTCGCACCCTGCTGCTCGGCCCCACTGACTTACGCGCGCTCGTGGAAGGCGTGGGCCTGGACGTCCTGATGGACGAGCTCATCCACGCACTCACCGTGGCATTGAGGGAGTTCGACGAGTCCGTCCTGCAGGTCCCCAAGCGGGAGGGCTTCCAGGTGGTGAGCGACTCGCGGCCTTCCGGGACGATGGGCTGGATGCCCGCCCTGCGGCGCGGGGACAGCCTGACCATGAGGGTGTCCGCCTCCCTCCCCGGCAACCGGGGTGACTCGGGAATGCCCACGCTCGTCGCATCACACAGCGTCTATGACGTGAAGACGGGCCATCTGGTGGCGGTGATGGACGGGGTGTTCGCCACGGCGCTGCGCACCGGCGCGGCGTCGGCGGTGGCCAGCCGCTACCTGGCGTCTCCGGACAGCCGGGTGCTGGGGCTGGTGGGCTGCGGTGCGCAGGCCGTGTCTCAGTTGCATGCGCTCAGCCGCGTGTTCCGGTTGGAGCAGGTGCTGGTGCACGACATCGATCCAGACGCGGCGCGCTCCTTCGTGCGGCGCGTGGCGTTCCTGGGGCTGGACGTGCGGCCCACGCTGCTGCCGGACCTGGAGATGCGCTCGGACATCCTCTGCACCGCGACCACCGTCGCCCCGGGCGCGGGGGCCGTCATCTCCGGCCACGCGCTCCAGCCGCATGCGCACGTCAACGCGGTGGGCTCGGACCAGCCGGGCAAGGCGGAGCTGCCCCTGGCGCTCTTGCGCCGCAGCCTCGTCGTGCCGGACTTTCCCGCCCAGGCGCGCCAGGAGGGCGAGTGTCAGCAGCTCCACCCGGACCAGATTGGCCCGGACCTGGCCACCGTGGTGCAGCAGCCGGAGGAGTTCGAAGGCTGGCGCGAGCGCAACACCGTGTTCGACTCCACCGGCCACGCGCTGGAGGACCACGTGGTGACGCGCCTGCTGTTGGAGCACGCGCGGCGCATGGGTCTGGGCACCCTGGTGTCGTTGGAGGCGCTGGGTGGAGACCCGTTGGACCCGTACTCGCTGGTGCGGGGTGACGTGGCCGGACGCGCCGAGTCGCCGCGCCGCGCCACCGGCAGCTGACGTTCTCCAGAGGGCGACCCGCCCGCCCGGACGACAGCCATTCCAGCGGGGGACACCCGCCTTCTTCGAGTAGCACCGGACGAAGACGCCGCCCCGATGCCCGGCCTCCACGCCGGATGTCGGGGCGGTTTCGTTTCACTCCCGGCACACAACTTCCCGCACACGCCGCCGATAATCGCGAAAGCACTAGCTATCCACTATTCCTGGAATCGTACACCATGACCGTCCGCACCCCCTCCACCCGTGCCACCGCCACCGCGCCCGCGAGCACCGCCGCCACGGCCCCCCGCACCGCCGCTCCCGCGCGCGCGGCGGCCGCGTCCACGGCCCTCACGGCGCCGCCCGCGGGCCTGGGTAAGGGCGACTCCGGGGCGAAGGTGAAGCAGCTTCAGCAGGGGCTGGTGAAGCTGGGCTACATGACGCAGGCGCAGATGAATTCGGGCGCCGGCTCCTTCGGGCCGCAGACCGAGGCGGCGGTGAAGAAGTTCCAGACGGCCAACAAGATCTCCGCCACCGGCTACTACGGGGCGCAGACTGCGGCGGCGCTGACGAAGGCACTCAAGCCGACGACGACGCCTCCGCCCACCGAGCCCGGGAAGTTCACCAAGCCCGCGGTCATCAGCGCGCCTTCGCCCAACAACGACTCGCGCAACGGCGCGGACATCGACACCATCGTGCTGCACCACACCGGCACCAACAACGGCTCCGGGGACCTGTCGTGGATGCGCAACCCGGACAGCAAGGTGTCCGCGCACTACATGCTGGACCGCGATGGGAAGATCTACCAGCTGGTCGGCGACACCAAGCGCGCGTGGCACGCGGGCAAGGGGGAGTTGCACGGCGTGCCCACGGACGTGAACGCGCGCTCCATCGGCATCGAGATCGTCAACGACGGCAGCGGCAAGACGGCCTTCACGGAGGCGCAGTACAAGTCGCTGACGAAGCTCGTGGGCTACCTGAAGCAGGAGTACGACGTGCCGGCGAAGAACATCGTCGGGCACAAGGACGTGGCCGTGCCCAAGGGCCGCAAGGACGATCCGGCGGCCAACTTCGACTGGTCCCGGCTGCGCAAGGGCATTGGCGGCTGAGCAGCGCTCCTCGCGCCGCCCGCCCTGCCCTCACGACGTGCGCACTTCCACCGGAGCGTGCTAGAAGACCGCTCCAGTGCTCCGACTCTGGCTCTTCATCTGCCTGATGCTGCTCGCTCCCATCGGGGGCGGGCTCGCGCATGCCTTCGGGCCGGCGCAGCAGGCGGAGACGTGCCTCACGGGCTGCGCGGATGACGACGCGCAGGGCCAGTGCGCTCCCACCTGCGTGGACTGCGCCTGCTGCACGCACGCGAAGCCCCTGGCCGTCGCCGTGCCGCTGCCGGGCCTCATGGGCTCCCTGTTCCGGGAGGCTCCCATCACTCCCGAAGCCTCGGAGCCGTCCTCCGCCGACGCGGATGACATCCTGCACGTCCCCATAGTTCCTCTCGCTTAAGGCCCGCGTCCATCGTCGTTCGCACGCGCCCCGCCACCGGTGTGCCCGGCCTCCTGCCCGGGTGCATGGGTGCGCGCGGCCCGCCTTCCGCAGAGGTCCTCTTCCGTGCCCATCCGTTCCGCGACGGCCGCCCTCGGGCTGGCCGCCGTCCTGCTCTGGCCGCGCCCTGGTGGCGCGGATCCATCCCGCATCACCCTCCAGGACGTCTTCGCCCTGGCGCGCGAGCACGCCCCGGCGCTGGTCGAGGCCCGGGCCCGCGTCCGCGCAGCCCAGGGACCCCTGGCGAGCGCCGCGCCGCTCCTGCGCGAGAACCCCCAGCTCGACGTTCAGGTAGGCCCGCGCCGGCTCCCCAATGGCGTCTACGGCCTGGACCTCGCGTTGGGCCTGTCGCAGCCCTTCGAGCTGGGCGGCAAGCAGGGCCTGCGGCGTGATGCGGCGCGCGCGGGCCTGTCCATGGAGGAGGCCCGGCTGCGCGACGCGGAGCGGCTCCTCCTGGGAGACGTGGCCGCCGCCTACCTGCGTCTCCTGCAAGCCGGGGAGCGGAAGAAGCTGGTGGAGGCCGCGGCGGAAGCGGCGGTGCGCACCGTCAAGGCCACGGAGCAGCGCTACGCGGCCGGTGACGTTCCGGCCGTGGACGTGAACGTGGCGAAGGTGGCGCACGCCCGGGCGCGCGCGGAGCTCCAGGTCGCGGATGGCGAGATCTTCGCGCTGCGAGAGGAGCTGGAGGTCCGCGTGGGCTACCGCGCGAGGCCCATGGTGACCTACGACGATGATCTGCGCTCACTCGCGCGGGCGCCCGTCCGCGAGGTGACGGACGGCGCTGGAGCGCGCGCGGACCTGGTGGCCCTGGAGCAGGAGCAGGTCCAGGCGAAGGCCGCCGCGACGCTGGGCCGGCGCCAGGTGCTGCCGGACGTGACGGTGGGCGCGCGCTACCAGAAGGAGGCGGACGAGACGGTGTTCCTGGGAACGCTCAGCGTGCCCCTGCCCGTCTTCGCTCGCGGCCAGGAAGCGCGCCTCGTGGGTGAAGCGGATGCAAGCCGCGCCGAGCAGGAGCTGGCCGCCGCGCGCACCGTCGTGCCCGCCCAGGTCCAGGCCGCGAAGTATCGCTACCGCGCGAGCCTCGGCGCCCTCGGGACCCTGGAGCAGGTGCTGCCGCTCCTGGATGACAACGAGGCGCTGGCGCAGCGCTCCTATGACGCTGGGGAGATGGACCTCGCGGCCTTCCTCCTCGTCCGTCGCGACACGCTGGAGGCGCGGGCCGCATGGCTCGACGGCCTGCTGCGATTGGCCCTTGCTCGTGTGCAGTTGGAAGTGGAAACGGGAGTCCTGCCATGAAGCCCACGCTGCTGCTGCTGTCCGTCCTCGTGGGCCTCACCGCCTGCAAGTCCTCCAAGGCGGAACACGACGACGCGCACGAACACGGCCATGACGAGGCCGCCAAGGAGAAGCTCCACGTCGAGTCCGGTGACGTCATCCATGTGCACGTCCCCCAGGAGATGCTCCGGGACCTGCGCGTCACCACCGCGAAGGTGGAGGCCCGCCCAGGAGGAGAGAGCGTCACCGCGCTGGGCGAGCTGACCTTCAGTGAGGACGCCTACGCGGAGGTGGCCTCGCCGGTCTCCGCGCGCGTGGCCTCCGTCGCCGTGACGACGGGCCAGGCCGTGAAGCAGGGCCAGCGGCTGGCGGAGCTCCAGAGTCCGGAGCTGGGCCGAGCCCGCGCGGACCTCCAGGCCACGCAGGCCCGCGCCACCGCCGCACGGCAGGCCGCGGACCGCAAGCGCACGCTGGCCGAGGAACGCATCGTCGCGCGCAAGGACGCGCAGGCCGCTGAAGCGGATGCCGCCGCCGCGGAGGCGGAGGTGGCCGCCGCGAAGGCCGCGCTCACGGCGTTGGGCGCGGGCAGCGCCAGCGGTGAGAGCACGTCCGGCTTCGTGCTCAAGGCGCCCATCGACGGCACCGTCGTGGAGCGCACCGCGCGGCTGGGGCAGATGGCGGACCCGTCTCAACCGCTCTTCCGCGTGGGCGACCTGTCGTCGCTGTGGCTCATCGTCCACGCGTTCGAACGGGACGCCGTGCGACTGAAGCCCGGGGCGGACGCGCGCGTCACCTTCGCCGCGTTCCCGGGCCAGGAGTTCACCGCGAAGGTGGGCCACGTGGGGCAGCGGGTGGATCCCCACAGCCGCACCATCCCCGTGCGCCTGGAGCTGGACAACGGCAAGGGGCTCCTGCGGCCGGGCATGTCCGCGTCCGCGTCCATCCCGCTGGGAGAGCCGGGCGCCACGCTCACGGCCGTGCCCGCGGCGGCGCTCCAGCGGCTGGAGAATGGCTGGGTGGCGTTCCTGCCCACGCCGGAGGCAGGCGTCTTCGAGCAGCGCGAGGTGGGCCGGGGCCGCAGCCTGGGCACGCAGGTGGAGGTCCTGAAGGGGCTCGCCGTGGGCGACGAGGTGGTGGTGGAGGGCGCGTTCCTGCTCAAGGCCGAGGTGGAGAAGTCCCAGGGAGGAGGCGATGAGCATGGCCACTGATCCGCGCACGACGCTGCCGGGGCGCATCCTCCGCGCGTCCTTTTCTCGGCCCGGGCTGACGGTGCTCGTCGTCCTGGCGCTGGCGGCCTTTGGCGCGATGGCGCTCCGCAACCTGCGCCAGGACGTGTTCCCGGATCTGTCCGCGCCCATCTTCAACGTCATCGTGCAGAACGCGGCCATGGGCGCCGAGGAACTGGAGACAGCGGTGGCCATCCCCATGGAGGTGGCGCTGGCAGGCCTGCCGGAGGTGCGCCGCATCCGCTCCACCTCGCAGCTGGGCGTCACGCAGGTGACGGTGGAGTTCGAACCGGACGCGGACTATTTCCGCAGCCGCCAGTACGTCGCGGAGCGCGTGGCGCAGGCGGCGGGCGAGTTGCCACCGGGCACCGATACGCCGCTCGTGTCCAGCCTCACCGGCCGGCTCAATGAGGTCTTCGAGTTCACGCTGGAGGCGGAGCCCGGCAGCGCGGACCTGATGGCGCTGCGCGACCTGGCGGAGTTCGACATCAAGAACCGGCTGCTCGCGGTGCCCGGCGTCGCGGGCGTGGAGCGGCTGGGCGGCTACCTGCGCCAGTTCCAGGTGCTGCTGGATCCGGATCAACTGGTGGCGCGAGGCATCACCCTGGACGAGGTGCAGCACGGCCTGGAGGGCGCCAGCGTCAACGCCTCCGGAGGCTTCATCACACAGGGCCCCATGGAGTGGGCCGTGCGCGCCGTGGGCCGTGCGGAGACAGTGGAGGACCTGAACAACACCGTGGTCGCGCTGCGGGACGGAACGCCCGTGCTGCTGGGAGACGTGGCGGACGTGCGCGAAGCCCCCGCGCCGCGCCGGGGCATGGCGCACCGGTTGGATGGCGAGGTGGTGAGCTGCCGCGTGAGCAAGCAGTTCGGCGCGGACACCGTGCTCGTCGCCGAGGGCGTGCGCGCGGCCATCGACGAGCTGCGACGCTCGCTGCCGCCGGGCGTGCACCTGCGCGTCGTCTACGACCAATCGGAGCTGGTGGGCTCCGCGCTGGGAGGCGTGGGCCGGGCCATCCTGCTGGGCGCGTTCCTGGTGGTGGGCGTGCTCTTCCTGCTGCTCGGGGACTGGCGCGCGGCGCTCATCGTCACGCTCACCCTGCCCCTGTCGCTGGCGCTTGCGGGACTGCTGCTCAAGGCGGCGGGCATCGGGTTGAACACGATGACGCTGGGAGGCCTCGCCATCGCGGTGGGCCTGCTGGTGGACGCGGCCATCATCGTCGTGGAGAACGTCATCCACGACCTGCGCGAGGGCAAGGGCCGCCGCTCGGTGCGCGACGAGGCGCTGGCGGCGGCGATGGAAGTGGGCCGTCCCATCGCCTACGCCACGCTCATCGTCGTCGCGGTGTTCATCCCGCTCTTCGCGATGTCGGGCATCGAGGGCCGCATGTACCAGCCGCTCGCGGCGGCGGTGGTGGCGTGCCTGGCCGCGTCGCTCGCGCTGGCGCTCACGCTGGTGCCGGTGGTGTCGGGGCTGCTCTTGCGCGCGCCGAGCGAGGACTCACCGGAGGATGTGTGGATCATCCGCAAGGTGAAGGCCGCGTACGCGCCAATCCTGGACAAGTGCATGCGCCACGCGGGCCTGGTGCGCGTGGTGGCGCTGGCCATCACCGTGCCCGCGTTGGGCCTGGCCTTCATGGTGGGCAGCGACTTCATGCCCCGGCTGGACGAGGGCGCGTTCCTGCTCCAGACGGTGCTGCCGGCGGAGGCGTCACTGGACGAGGTGGATCGCCTCAACCACCGCGTGGAGGACGTGCTGCGCGAGTTCCCGGAGGTGGAGGACGTGGTGCGCCGCACCGGCCGCGCCGAGCGCACCGAGGACCCGATGCCCCACACCCTGTCCGACGTGCTGGTGGTCCTCAAGAAGGACACCCTCGGAGGCCGCGAGACGCTGGAGTCGCGGATGCGCGAGGCGGTGGGGAAGGTGCCCGGCGTGTCGGTGCTCTTCACCACGCCGCTGGGGATGCGCATCGACGAGGGGCTGGGAGGCAGCCCCGCGGACCTCTCCGTGCGCGTCTTCGGGCCGGACCTGGACACGCTCTCGGAGCTCGCGGAGCGCACGCGCGCGTTGATGTCGAAAGTGGACGGCGTGGAGGACCTGCGGGTGGAGCGGCTGAGCGGCCTGCCGCAGCTGCGCATCGCGGTGAACCGCGCGGCGGTGGCGCGCGTGGGACTGACGCCCGGCGACGTCATCCGGGCCGTCCGCGTGGGGCTCGTGGGTGAGGAGTCCGCGCAGATCTGGCGGGGCCAGCGGCGCTACGACCTGGTGCTCCGGCTGGCGGACCACCGCCGGGGCGACGTGAACGCCATCCGCAACCTGCTGGTGGACGGACACGACGGCACGCGCATCCCGCTGAGTCAGCTGGCCACCATCGAGGAGACCTCCGGCGCGGGGAGCGTGCGCCGCGAGGCCGGCAGCCGGCGCATCGCGGTGGAAGCGGGCGTGTCCGGCCGCGACCTGGGCAGCACGGCGGCGGAGGTACGGGAGGTGCTGGCCACGCAGCTGAAGCTGCCCACGGGCTACTTCGTGGACGTGGGCGGCAAGGTGGAGAGCCAGGAGCGCGCGGCGCAGGCGCTGACGGTGGCCATCGCCCTGGCGCTGATGGCGGTGTTCGTCCTGCTCTACCTCGCGCTGGACTCCGTGGCGGAGGCGCTGGTCATCCTGGCCACGCTGCCGGACGCGTTCGTGGGTGGCATCCTCGCGCTGCTCATCGCGGGCGAGACGTGGAACGTGTCCAGCCTGGTGGGCCTCATCGGCCTGTTCGGCATCGCGGTGCAGAACGGACTGGTGCTCGTGGCGCAGACGAAGGACCTGATGGGCCGGGGCAAGCCCTTCGCGGAGGCCGTGCGCGAGGCGAGCATCGGCCGCGTGAGGCCCAAGCTGATGACCGCGGGCACGGCCATCCTCGGGTTGCTGCCGCTGCTGGTGTTGCCGCTGCACGGGACGGAGATTGAACGTCCGCTGGCGGTGGTGATGGTCGGCGGGCTCGTCACGTCCACCCTCTTCACGCTGCTGGCCCTGCCCACGTTCTACGCGCTGGTGCACGGGTTCCAGGAGCGGATCAAGGCGCGCAGGGCCGCGCGAAAGGTCCCGGCGTGAGCCTGTCACCGGAGGCGATGGACGCGCTGCTGCGCCATCACCACGCGTTCCTCGCGTTCCTCACGCCGCGCGTGGGGAGCCAGGAGGCGGCGCGCGAGGTGCTGCAGGCCGCGTTCGTGAAGGGCATGGAACAGGGAGGCGCGCTGCGCGAGGAGCAGAGCGCGGTGGCCTGGTTCTACCGGCTCCTGCGCAACGCGCTGGTGGACCGCCACCGCCGGGGCCAGCGGGAGGTCACCACGCTGGAGTCCCTGGCCCACGAGCAGCCGCTGTCCACCGAGGACGCCAACGGCCTGGAGGCGACGGTGTGCGGCTGCGTGGCGGGGCTCGCGGGGACGCTCAAGCCCGAGTACGCGGAGGCCGTGCGCCGGGTGGACCTGGAAGGGCTCACCGTGGCCACGTATGCGCGGGAGGCGGGCATCTCCGCCAACAACGCCGCCGTGCGCCTGCACCGCGCCCGGAAGGCCCTGGGCGAGCAGCTGGTGGAGCTGTGCGGCCATTGCTGCGCGCAGGGCTGCGTGGACTGCGACTGCGCGCCCGCGTGAAAAATCAGGTGTAAGAGCGCGCGGGGCCGGGCGTCAGCCTGGGGGAACGCAGCTGGAGGTCTCCCATGGACGTCGCCACCTTCACCCGGCCGGCCCTGCCCGCCGCCACCCTCGCCTTCCTCCTCTTCGCCATGGTGTTGCCGTCGGTCCGACTGCGCCGCCGCACGGGCCGCCCGGCGCTGGTGCTGCACCGCTCCGGCCCGCCGCTCCAGCGGGTCATCGGCGTGGGCATGGCGCTGTTCATGGGGGCCATCGTGCTCTGGAGCGCGGCGCACCTGGCCATCGGGGAGCAAGCGTTGGGCGTGTGGCAGGTCCCTGGCGCGCTCCGGTGGACGGGCTGGGCCTTGGTGGCCGTGGGGTTCATCTTCACCGTGCGCGCCCAGGTGGAGATGGGCGCGTCGTGGCGCATCGGCATCGACTCGGACCGGACGGAGCTGGTGACGGGAGGCCTCTTCGGCGTCGTGCGCAACCCCATCTTCAGCGGGATGCTCGTCGTGGTGACGGGCATGGCGCTCGCGACCCCGAGCGCGTGGACCGTGATGGGCTGGCTCGACTACGTGCTGCTGGTGTCGCTCCAGGTGCGGCTGGAGGAGGAGCACCTGCTGCGCCTGCACGCCGACACCTATCAGCGCTACGCGGCGCGCGTGGGCCGCTTCATCCCCGGTGTGGGGCGGCTCGAAGCGCCCGGCCTGGACGCCGCGCCGCGCATCACAGTGTGACGTTGGCGGTCACACCTCGCACGAAGTGCCCATGCGAGCGTGTTCCTCCGGACGCCGTCATTCCGTGGGGTTGCGCTACCTGACGCGATGGCCCGACCCTTGCTCAACAGGGCACATCCCTTTTCGAGGTCTCGAGTGCATTGGAAATCCCCCTGGCTCTTCGTGGTTCTGCTGCTCGGTGGCTGCGCGTCCATCCAGAAGGAGCGCGGCCACATGGAAGTGGCGGCACTCGTGGAGGAGCGAACGGGTTTGAAGACGCGATGGAATCAGGGGACGCCGGAGGATGAGCAGGTGCAGCAACACCTGGATGCCCTGCTGGCCGGCGACCTCACGTCGGACCGTGCGGTGGAGGTGGCGCTGCTCAACAACCCCGCGCTCCAGGCGACGTACGAGGACCTGGGCGTGTCCCAGGCGGACATGGTGCAGGCCGGGTTGCTCACCAACCCGTCCTTCGACGGGAGCATCGGCTTCCCTCTGTCCTCGGACGGCATCACCGAGACCGAGTTCTCCATCGTCCAGAGCTTCGTGGACCTCTTCACGCTGCCGCTGCGCAAGCGCGTGGCGAAGGAGCAGTTCCAGGCGGACACGCTGCGCGTGGCGCACGAGGCGCTGGCCACCACGGCGGAGGTCCGACAGGCGTTCACGGAGGTGCAGGCCCGGCAGCAGCTGGTCGCGCTGCGCAGAGAGGTGTTCCAGGCAGCGGACGCGGCGGCGGACCTGTCCAACCGGCAGCGCGCCGCGGGCAACATCACGGTGCTGGCCCTGGCCACCGAACAGGCCTCGCTGGAGCAGGCGCGGTTGGAGCTGGCCCAGGATGAGCTGGCGCTGGTCGAAGCGCGCGAACACCTCACCCGCCTGATGGGCCTGTACGGCGCGAGGGTCCAGTGGACGCTGGCGCGGAAGCTGCCGGAGGTCCCCGCCGCCGAGTCCTCACTGGAGCGTCTGGAGACGCTGGCCATCGAGCAGCGGCTGGACATCGACGCGGCCCGCAAGCAGACGTCGCTGTTGTGGAACGCGCTGGAGCTGGCGCGCAGCACGCGCTACTTCGGCCGCGTGGAGGTGGGAGTGCACACGCACCGCGACGCGAACGGTCCGCGCCTGCTGGGCCCCACGCTGTCGCTGGAGCTGCCCATCTTCGATCAACGTCAGGCGCTCATCGCGAAGCTGGAGGCGCAGCACCGCCAGGGCGAGAACCGGCTGACGGAGCTGGCCGTCAACGCCCGCTCGGAAGTGCGCGCGGCGAGGGCGAAGCTGGTGACGCTGCGGAACATGGCGGAGCGCTACCAGAAGGTCGTGCTCCCGCTGCGCACCACCATCGTCGAGGAGTCGCAACGCCAGTACAACGCCATGCAGATCGGTCTTCCCGGCCTCCTCCTCGCGCGACGCGAGCAGGTGGAAGCCTGGAGGGCGTACTTGGAGACGGTCCGCGACTACTGGATGGCGCGAGCCGATCTCGAGCGGCTCGTGGGAGGACGCCTGCCGTCCACCGCCGCTCCCGCCCCCACTCCCACTCCCACTCCTTCTCCCGAGCCCACCCATGAGCACCATGAAGCCCACTGACGAAACCCAGGGCCCCGCCGAGGACACGCGGACCGAATCTCCCTCGCTCACGCGCCGCGGGCTGCTCGCGCGCACGGGCGCGACGCTGGCGACGGGCGCCCTGTTGATGCACGGCCGCGCCGCCCAGGCGCAATCCAGCGTGCCCGCCGCGAAGGCCCCGCGCGAAGCGTCCACGGCGGGCCACGGCTACCGTCCTGTCGTCGTGCCCAACGGCGCGAAGCTGCCGTGGAAGAACGTGGGCGGCGTGAAGGTGTTCCACCTGGTGGCCCAGGAGGTGGAGCACGAGTTCGCGCCCGGCCTCAAGGCCACGTGCTGGGGCTACAACGGCCACGTGCACGGGCCCACCATCGAGGTGGTGGAGGGCGACCGCGTGCGCTTCTACGTCACGAACCGGCTGCCCGCGTCCACCACGGTGCACTGGCACGGCGTCCTCACCCCCAGCGGCATGGACGGCGTGGGCGGGCTGAACCAGAAGGCCATCGCGCCGGGCGAGACGTACCGCTACGAGTTCACGGTGCGTCAGTCGGGGACGTGCATGTATCACTCGCACCACGACGAGATGACGCAGATGGCGCTCGGCATGGTGGGCCTGTTCATCATCCACCCTCGCAAGCCGGTGGGGCCGCGAGTGGACCGCGACTTCGCCATCATGCTGCACGAGTGGCGCATCGACCCGGGCACGCGGCGTCCGGACCCCAACGAGATGACGGACTTCAACATCCTGACGATGAACGCGAAGGCGTTCCCGGGCACGGAGCCGCTGGTGGTGCGCAAGGGCGAGCGGGTGCGGATCCGCTTCGGCAACCTGAGCGCGATGGACCACCACCCCATCCACCTGCACGGCTACCAGTTCCGCATCACGGACACGGACGGAGGCCGCATCCCGGAGAGCGCGCAGTGGCCGGAGACGACGGTGCTCGTGCCCACGGGAAGCACCCGCACCATCGAGTTCGTGGCGGACGAACCCGGGGACTGGGCCATGCACTGCCACATGACCCACCACGTGATGAACCAGATGGGCCACGACCTGCCGAACATGGTCGGCGTGAAGCCTGGAGGCCTGGACGCGAAGGTGCGCCCGTTGCTGCCCGGCTACATGACGATGGGGCAGACGGGCATGGGGGACATGGCGGGCATGCACCACATGCCCATGCCCGCGAACTCCATTCCCATGGTCGGCGGCAAGGGCCCCTACGACGAGATCACCATGGGAGGCATGTTCACGATCCTCAAGGTCCGCGACCGGCTGGAGGCAGAGGGCGATCCCGGCTGGTACACGCCTCCGCCGGGGACGCTGGCGCAGCTCGCCCATGCGGACGAGCTGCGGCGGGACGGCATCGACGTCTAGGCAGCCAGGCCGCCCTTACGACTGCCTGCTGCCATGGGGCAGGTGCCTCCCCGATCGGTCCTTCTGTTGCATCAGGGGTCCGCGACGGCCACCTTTATATCAATTGCCTGGCAATACCCGCTGGCGGCCGCGCTGCTCGTGTCTGGAATCCGCCGGGGATTGTGTGGCCCCAAGGGATTCTGCTGACAGGGGAAGGACCATGGCGAGCATCGCGGAGATCATCCGGAGCCATCATTCGGAGATCATCCAGTGTTGGATGGACGAGGCGACCCGGGCCGCATCCGCCCGTGGCCTGGAACAGCCCGAGTTCAGGAACGTCATGCCCATCTATCTCGCGTCCCTCGCGGAAGCGCGGGCATCGGGCGGTGATGGCGACAACCAGCAGCGGCAGCACGTTGAAAGCCATGTGTCCGCACGGCTTCGCCAGGGCTTCCATGTGGGTGAGGTCGTCGAGGAGTTCGCCATCCTGGGGCGGTGCATCACCCAGACCTGGGCCAACACGCCTCCGGACGAGCAGCCCGACGGGCATGACGTCGAGCAGCTCTACACCGAGCTGCACGTCGCCATGGAGTCCGTCGCGGACCTCTTCGGCAAACACCTGCTGGAGGAAGAACAGACGGAGAAGCGCTACCTGCGGCTCCTCCAGAAGGTGGCCAGTGAGGCGCTCAGGCTGGACGAACCACGCAGCCGGAGCCAATTGAAGGAGCTGCTCGAAATCATCCTGGAGGCCATGGGCGCCCAGAGCTGCGCCTTGTTGCTGTACGCGCCAGAGGACGAGCGCCTGGTCACCGCGGCCTCCGCGGGAGCCGGCAACGAGCAACTGGAACACTACGCGACCTCCCTGGACCCCAAGTCCTTTCCCGGGAGCATCGTGGAGGCGGGCGAGGAGACCTACTCCCTCCGGGACGCCACGACCACGACGCTCGAGGTGAGCGAGTCGCTCCGCCAGGGAGGGATCCACTCCGTGCTCGGGGTCCGGCTGCCCGCCCACCGGGCCCTGACGGGCGTGCTCTACGTCGGGCTGACCAACACCCGTGAGTTCACCGGCCGGGAGAAGCAGCGGCTCCAGACGCTGGGCCAGCACCTGAGCGTCCACCTGGAGAACGCCCGGCTGTACACGAACCTCCAGGAGAAGGTCGAAGCGCTCGAGACCGAGCGCGGCCTCCGCGAGCAGTTCGTCACCATCCTGGCCCATGATCTCCGTGGCCCCTTGTCGACGGCGAAGATGGGGGCGCACGCGCTCCTCCGGGATCCGGAGAAGCTGGAGGCGCGACGCGACCTGGCGCTGCGGATCGACCGGAACATCGAACGGGCGGACCAGATGGTACGGGACCTGCTCGACGCCAATCGCATCCAAGCGGGCCAACGGCTGCCGCTCCGGCTCGACACGTGTGACCTGGGGAGCATCGCCCACGACGTCGTCGAGGAGCTGACGATGCTCCATGGAGGGCGCTTCGTGCTCGAGGCGGAGGAGCACGTCCGGGGCATCTGGAGCGCCGAAGAGCTGCGTCGAGCCTTGTGGAACCTGGGCACCAACGCCCTCAAGTACGGAGCGGCCGACAGCCGCATCACCTTCACCGTCACGGCGACCGGCGCGCATGCGCAAGCCTCCGTGCACAACCAGGGGCCGGCGATCGCGCGTGCCGACCAGGAGGCCATCTTCAAGCCCTTCATCCGGACCCGCTCCGCGAAGACGGGGCCGTCGAAGGGCTGGGGACTGGGACTGACGCTGGTGTGGGGGTGCGCCCAGGCGCACGGTGGAAGGGTCGAGCTGACGAGCGACGCCGGCACCGGAACGACCTTCCGCCTGATGCTGCCCTGGGACGCCCGCCCGTTCCAGGCGGACCCGAACGGGGCGGAGCTCGCCGGACGGGCTTCGGGCCACCCCTGACAGGAGATGAAGCTCATCCGGCTCACGCCTGCTTCGCTGGGCAGGCATGCGGAGCCCCGTCCGTCACCCGTGCGGATGGATGACGGCACTTCACTCGCGGCATCCCCACCTTTGTGAGCGAACGGAGGAACAACCCCCATGCAATTCGCGGAAAGCGTCACCCAGGGCCGTATGGTCGTCACGGCCGGAGGTCAGGCGCTCGGGAACGTGGAGACCCTGTCCATCGACAGCGAGACCTGGAAGATCGACACCATCCAGGTGAAGTTGACTTCGGAAGCTTCCGAGCAGTTCGGCGTCTACTGGAACTACTTCCACGCGGGGCGCATCTACGTGCCGACGCGACTGGTGCATTCGGTGAGTGACACCGTGCTCCTCTCCGTCAGCATCGATGAACTCCGTGAGGTGCTCTCCCAGGACTCCGCCAGCGCCCCCAGCTGAGCACGGCTTTACTTCCTCCGGGCCCGTCCACTACGAGAAGCCCGATGAAGAACGGCTTCTGCTGGTACGAGTTGCGCTCCCCCAGGCCCGGCGAGGCGCGGCGCTTCTACCTGGACGTCCTGGGAATGGACGTCGCGTGGGAAGTCTCCCTGCTGCCCGAAGCCGCCGCCGCCCGTGGTGCTCCGAGTCACTGGCTGGGACACATCCACGTTTCCGACCTGGAGTCCTCCGTGGAGCGCTTCGTCGCGCTCGGCGCGGAGCTTCTCGGGCCGCCGAGGCGGTCCACGGAAGGCATCGCCTCCACCGTGCTGCGGGATCCGCTGGGCGCGGTGGTCGCAATGACCTCCCGGGCCGGGCGGAACACACACGCGGAATTGGCGTGGCACGAACTGCACACGGCCGACCATGCCCGCGCCCTGGGCCTCTACAGCGGCCTGTTCGGCTGGCGGCCGACGGAAGCACTCCAGTTGTCCCCCGAGGTCGGGACATATCAACAGTTCACCTGGCATGAGGATGGGCGCAGCGTGGGGGCGGCCTGTAGCACCGCGCGCCTCCCGCACATCCATCCGCACTGGCTCTTCTATTTCGCTGTCGACGACCTGGACCGCGCCCTCGCCGCGGTCGTCGAGGGTGGAGGGCTCGTGGCCAACGGCACGCACGTCATGCCCGATGGAACACGCGTCGCGCCGTGTGAGGACCCGCACCGCGCCGCGTTCGGCCTGCGTCAGGCGCCGTAACATGAAGCCCTGTTCAGCTTTACAGGCTTGATGGAGTAGATTCGCGGTCCCCTCGGAGGCTCCCCATGACCGCTCCTCTGCCGACGCTGGAACGCCTTCCTCGTGGAGCGCTCACGTTGTTCCGCATCCGGGCGCTCCTGCGCATGGGCATCTACGGTGGAATCGCGTTCGCCGTGGCTCTGGGGTTGAGCTTCGCTGGCAACGAGCACTGGCCGTTCCTGCTGCCGTGCGCGGTGGTGCTGGGATTGAGCGTGTTGACGTCGTGGTATCCGCAACGCGCGCACGAGCGCTGGGGCTGGGCGCTGCGTGAGCACGACCTGGTCATCTCCCACGGCGTACTCCTGCACGAAGTGGTGTCCATCCCGGCGGGGCGCATCCAGCACGTGGACGTGCACCAGGGCCCCATCGAGCGGTCACTGGGGCTCGCGCGCCTGCAGATCTACACGGCCGCGGGCAGTGGCGCGGACGGAGAGATTCCCGGATTGACGCGGGAGACCGCGGACGCCCTGCGCGAGCGGTTGGTGCGGCGCGAGGCCGACGATGTCGTCTGAGCCGGTGGCGCTGGCCACGCCGGAGGAGGTGTCCTGGAAGCGGCTGAGCGCGAAGGCGCCGCTCGCGGCGTTGGTACCCCTGTCGGGGACGATTGGCCGCATGCTCCTGGGCGCGTTGCTGCCCACGTACTTCGCGGGTGAGCGCGGCCTGCCGGTGGTCCTCTGGGTGATCGTGCTGAGCGCGGCCGTGCTGCTGCTCGCCACCATGCTCTATGAAGTGGCCACGACGAGCTACCGCGTGGTGGATGCCCAGTTGGAGATCCGATCCGGCGTCTTCACGCGCACTTCACGTTTCATCGAAGCCGCGCGGGTGCAGAACACGGAGGTCTTGCAGCCCTTCGTGTCGAAGCTGCTCGGGCTGGTGGAGGTGAAGGTGGAGACCGCCTCCGGCGGCAAGGCGGACGGCCACCTTCGAGGACTGACGCCGGAGGATGCACAGGCGCTGATCCACGCGCTCCAGACTGTGCGAGGCGAAAGCACGGCGACGGTGCTCCTGCTCGGCGAAGCCGCGCCGGAGGAGCGAGTGCTCTCCGAAGCCCACCTGGGAGGCCTGCTGCTCTACGGAGCCACCGCGCTGGGGTTGGGCGTCATCGCGGTGGTGATGGGCGCGTTGCACGAAATCACCGAGACCTTCCACAAGCTGCTGCTGCCGTGGATGGAGGCGCACTGGGACGCGGTGGCGGCGCCGGGCATGGGCTGGTTGGCCGCGACGGTGGCGGCGCTCGCGGGGTTGTTCGGCCTGTGGCTGGTGAGTGGCGCGCGAGCCGTGTTGCGGTTCCACGGCTTCCGCCTGGTCGACACGGGCACGCATCTGCGAGCGGTGGGAGGGCTGATCACCCGCCGGCAGGTGACGGTGCGGCGTGCGCGCATCCAGCAGGTGGTGCTGGATGAACCCTTCCTGCGCCGCACGCTGGGCTTCGGTTCGGTGGAGGTGGAGACGGCGGGCGTCCGCACGGGCAAGGAGTCCTCGGACCGCGCGGAGCTGCTGGTGCCGGTGGTGCCCACGGCGCGCATGCCGGAGTTGCTGCGGGAGTTCGTGCCTGAGCTGCCTGATGCGATGCCATTCCAGCGAGCGCATCCCAAGGCACTCCTGCGGGCACGCGTCCGCGCGGTGGGCCTGAGCGTGCTGGTGGCGGCGCCAGCGACCTGGTTCTGGGGAGCCTGGGGCGCGGTGGCCTGGCTGCTGCTGCCCGCGCAGTTGCTGGGAGCCTGGTTCGACTGGCGCTTCCAGGGATGGCTCCTCACGGAAGCCCTGGTGGTGGTGCGCCAGGGCTTCTGGCGCAGGCGCACGACGGTGGTGCAGCGCTCTCGCATCCAGTCCGTGCGCGCGAGGCAGGGGCCGCTGGAGCGCGGCTACGGCATCGGACACGTGCGCATCGACGTGGCGGGTTCGCACGTCATCCTGCCTGGAGTGGGCTGGGAGGAAGCACAGTCGCTCATCGACGTGCTCCCGGCCCGGCGTCCCGCGCGCCGCGTGTCGCCTGTACGGCTTCCCGGATAGGCCTCGACACAGGGAGGGCCCATGCGCGATTGGGTTTTGTCGTTGTGCGCGGTGTTGATTGTCTCAGGATGCGCGGGCGTGGAGGCGCCTGAGCGCCGTAGCGGTTCGCGTGTGCTTCGCCAGAGGGCGGCCTTCGCACCAACGGACTCGCCGGAGCGTCGGCGCTCCCCTGCCCCCCGGACCCGAGCAGGTGGGGATTCGTTCGATCCGCTCACCCATCAGGCAGTCATCGAAGCCCTTGGGGAAGTGCAGGACACGGTGGATGGGGTCGCCAGGGCGCTCCCCAGGCTCGCGGAGAACACGAAGGGCCTGGGAGGCTTTGACGGCGTCTTCACCCGGTACACCGACTACGGCTCCATCCAGGTGCCATGGCTGCGGGGCGCGACCGCGAGAGCCACTTCGCTCGCGAACGCATCGGAGACGATCGAGGACTCGGACATGCGAGCGGGAATCCTCCGTCTGACAGGTCCACGACTCGAGGCCGTCATCTCCGGCGCGATGCTTCTGGCCACATGGCTCGACTTCTTGCGGCTCGCGGAGGTCATCCAGCAGGAGTGCCCCTTCTACGGAGCTGAGCGGCTGTTCGTGGACCTGGACCGTGTGCGGAAACGGATCGAGCCCGCCATGACGGCGCTCGCGTCAATGGACCCCGACAAGGTGCAGGCCACTGCGACCGCGATGCCTGAACTGATGGGGCAGCTCACCCGGGAGTTTCAGTCCATCCAGGAAGGTGCGCGCGGAGCGATGGAGCGCGGCGGGCGGGTCGTCGCGGCGGCCCAGTTCCTCGAAATGCTCACGCTGGTTTCAGCCCTGAAGGCGACGCTGCCAAGGCCGCCACCCGCCGCGCCCATCACGCTCGGTGTCGGGCTCGTGATGGGCTCGGGAGGCGTGATGCTGGGCTCGCGCATCGTCGTCACCGCCGAGTGGGTCGAGCGGATGCGCAGGCTGGTGCAGGCGGGAGTCATCTCCGCGCCCGTCGTCAGCGCGGCGGTCCGCATCCACGCGGGTCAGGTGCTGATGGCGCAGGCGAAGCAGGACCTGCCCAACGGTGTGCGCGAGGCGCTGGGAGACAGCCCCGAAGTTCGCGCCATGCACGAGACCGGCAGGGCCGGAGCCGGGATGTCCAGCGCACCGAAGCACCACGTCCTGCCGCAGGAGCATCGCGAGTGGTTCGAGAAGCGCGGGTTCACGGGCGAGATGAGCATCGACCAGTTCTGCGTCCGGCTGGAGCAGTCACACCACGAGGCGATTCACGGCGGCGGCGACTGGAAGTTGGGTCGTACCTGGACCGGGGAATGGAACCAGCTGATCATGCGCCTCTTGAAGAATTCCGAGAGAGCAACGGGCCGCCCATTGACACGAAATGAAATCCTGAACACCGTCGCGGAGAACATGAGGCTCTATCGCATTCCAATGCGGTTCATCTCTGGGAGGAAACGATGACTGATGGGCGTGCCTGGCAGGGCAATTGGAAGGCCCGCCTCTACGAGAGAGTCCGTGAACGTGGTTATGACTCCCTCACCGCATTCGCCGATGCACGTCCTGCCGTACCACTGGCTGAGCTGGCGGATGAACTGGGCAAGGACGATGTCGCTGGCGTGCAGTTGCTGAGCGGCTTGCTTGCTGAGTCAGAACAGCACAAGCGGGTCACGCGTTTCGTCCGGGACGTCTTGGTACGCATGTTGTCGCAGAGTCTCCCCAACGGCTGGCCGTCCGTCGTCGATGACACTTCTCGCTTCCAGATCGGCAAGGCGCTCGGGTCATGGTCTGCCTACATTCCTGATGCGTATCAGGAGCGCGCGGATCAGGTGATGGCGTCGTTCAGAGCCACGCCACCTCCCCCCGGCTGGCGCCCCCTCGGCCCCGACGACGAACTGCTCCTCATGCTCCTGCCGGACAAGGAAGCCTGATCGCTCAGCACAATGTCCGTCCAGCGCCTTTGAGCTTCATACCTACGAGACGACAATGACCGACGGACGCTCGTGGCAGGGAAACTGGAAGGTTCGCATGTATGAGCGGGTCCTCAAACGCGGTCACACCTCGCTCACGGACTTCGCCGATGCGCGCCCCACTGCTTCGCTGGTGGAACTGGCAGAGGATTTGGGGAAGGGCGACATCGCAGGAGCCCTGATCCTGAGCGGGCTGTTCACCGAGGCAGAGCGTCGCAACCAGGTTACGCGATTCGTACGCGGCGTACTCGTGCGCATGCTTTCGCAAAGCCTTCCCCAAGGCTGGCCAGCCGTGATGGATGACGCTTCGCGGTTCGCGGTCGCCAAGGCGCTCGGCCGTTGGAGTGGTTACACGCCAGAGTCCCACCAGCAGCGTGCGGAACAGCTCATGGCGGCGCTACGCGCGCACCCGCCGCCACCCGGCTGGCGCCCACTTGGCCCCGACGACGCACTCCTCCTCACGCTCCTGCCCGACAACGAAGCCTGATCCGCGTCACCCCGCGCGCGCACCCAGCGCCTTCATCCAGATCACGACCGCCACCGCCCCCGCGTCCGGAACCCCCTTCGCGCGCTCACCCAGGTAGCTGGCCCGGCCCAGTCG
>NZ_RAWQ01000015.1:0-81978 GCF_003668965.1 Corallococcus sp. AB030 | reverse complement strand
TCGCAGGGCCCCGCGAACCGTCCGGCGCAGCGGCCCGCAGTCGGGCGGCCGGGAGACGGGTTCGAGGTGCGCGGTGGGCGCGCGGGTCCGGCCGGGGTGGGTGGATGCGCGGCTCCGGCCGGAGCTGGAGGCCATGCGGCTCCGGCCGGAGGTCCGGGAGGCATCGCGGCGGGCGGCGTCAGCGGCGGCACGCAGGCGGGCCCCGTGGCCGGCGGGGCTGGGAGTGATGGGCCTGGAGCCCTGGGGCTTGAGGGCGGCGTCGCGGGACAGGTACAGCCCGACGTCCTGGCCACAGGCGGCGTGGGCGGCACCGTGCAGCCGCAGGGCGCGATGGAGCAGTTGCTGCAGAGCGCTCGCGACAACGTGCCCGGCTTCACCTGGCTGGAGTCCAAGGTGGACGGGGCCCTCAAGGTGCTCGGAGCCGGCACCGACGTGACGGGCTCGCAGGCGGACATCGAGTCCATGAAGCCGGGGGACAAGTTCTCCACGTCCGGCGGCTTCGACGGCGGCTACAAGATTGGCCGCCTCCAGACGCGCGCGCAGATTGAAGTCAGCTGCGAAGAGGGCATGCGCACCAATCCAACCACGGGCGCGCGCGAGCCGGGGCCCAACTACCGGCTGAGCATCGACTCGGAAGTCCTGGGCGGCGTGGGCTTCGAGAACAGCAAGCTCGACGCGAAGCTGCTCGCGGGCGGTGGCGGCAAGGTGGAGTTCAAGTTCGAGACGCCCGCCGAGGTGGCCCGGGCCAACCGCATCATGGACCGCATGAAGACAGGCATGCAGGCCAACATCGCGGGCGCGGCCGACATGCCTCCCAAGGAGGACATCGAGTGGCTGCAGAGCAAGATGGCCGCCGTGGAGCTGCGTGGCACGGGCGCCGCGCAGTTCGCCGCGGACATCTCCGTCCCGGGCGGCCCGCTGGTGAACAACCTGGACGTGGGCGGCAAGGCCCGCTCGGACCGCACGGTCCGCATCGAGTTCCCCGAGGGCAAGCCGCCCGAGGTCGTCATCAAGGACGCCATCCAGGTGGAGGTGGGCGGCGGCCCGAACCGGAACCTGGAGGTGGATAAGTCCATCGTCGGGCCGGACCGGATGAAGCTCCCCATCAAGGGCGGCGTGAAGGTGGGCACGTCGCTCAAGGGCAGCGGCAAGCTGGAGGTGGAGACGCGCATCCCGCTGCCCGCCGGGTCAAAGACAGACGAAATCCTCAAGGACCCGAAGGCCGCGCTCGGCCCCGCGCTCAAGGACCTGGCGGCGAACTCGCGCAGCAAGGTCACGCTGACGGTGGAGGGCGCCGGCCTGGTCCAGGGCAACGGCAAGGGCACGTCCTACGAGGTCAGCATCGAGGGCAACCCCGGCACGCTCGTGAAGAACGGCGCGTTCGGCAAGCTCCTGGAGGGGGACGTGCCGGGGGCGTTCAAGACGGCCGGCGAGGACGCGAAGGTGGAATACAAGGAGACGTCCTACACGCAGCGCGGCGTCTCCATGGCGCCTGGTTTCAAGGTCGGCCCCGTGAAGGTGGGCTGGGAGCTGGAGGTGGCGCGGCGCACCGTGGACGGCACGCCGACGGTGTGGACGGGCAACGGAGCGGATGCGGCCCGGTGGCTGGAGGGCAATCTGGAGAAGCAGGCCGCCTGAGGCTACAGCGCCATCGTCCCGGCGATGATCTCCTTCATCACCTCGGACGTGCCGCCGCCAATGGTGAGCATGCGCACGTCGAGCCACGCCCGCGCGACGTGTGACTCCTCCACGTAGCCCATGCCGCCGTAGAACTGCTGGCAGTCATAGGCCACGCGCTGGGCCAGCTCGGTGGTGAGGAGCTTGGCCATCGCAATCTCCTTCACCGGCTTCTGCTTGCGTTTGCGATTGAAGAGCTGCACCGCCTGATAGGTGAGCTGCCTCGCCGCCTCCACGCGGGTGGCGTGGTCCACGAAGGTGTGGCGCCACACCTGGAAGTCCAGCAGCCGCTTTCCAAACGCCTGACGCTCACGGCCGTAGCGGATGGCTTCACGCAACAGGTCGTCCATCACCGCCACCGTGTAGAGCGCCGTCACCAGGCGCTCCGCGTGGAAGCTGTTCATGATGTGGAAGAAACCGTCGTTCTCCCGGCCCAGCACGTAGCGGGCAGGGATGCGGCAGTCCTCGAAGTAGAGGATGGCCATGTCCGACGAGCGGTGGCCCACCTTCTGGAGCTTCTTCGACACGGAGAAGCCCTTCACGTCCGTGGGCAGCGTCACCAGCGAGATGCCCGGCGCGCCCTCCCCGCCCGTGCGCACCGCCAGCACCAGGAAGTCCGCGCGGGCGCCGTTGGAGATCCACGTCTTCGCGCCCTGGATGACGTAGTCGTCGCCGTCCCTTCGCGCGGTGGTGCGCAGCCGGGCCAGGTCCGAGCCCGCGTCCGGTTCGCTCATCGCCAGCGCCGCGATGCGCTCCCCGGTGAGCGCGGGGGCCAGGAACTCGCGCTTCTGCTCGTCGGTGCCCAGCTCGTTGATGACCGGCGTGGCCATCTGCCCCTGCACCAGGAGCGACATCGCCACGCCCCCGTTGCGCGCCCGCGCCAGCTCCTCCGCGAAGGCGGCCACGTACCAGGAGTCCAGCCCGCTGCCGCCATATGCAGGGTCATGGCTGATGCCGAAGAAGCCCAGCTCACCGCAGCGGCGGAACACGTCGCGAGGGAACTCGCCGGCCTGGTCCCACTCCAGCGCGTGCGGGGCCAGCTCCTTCTCGACGAATTGACGCACGGTGCGGCGGAACGCCTCGTGCTCCGGGGTGAAGCGCTCATCCATGGGGTGGGATGCTGTCAGGGCCGGCCCCGCGCTTTCAAGCCGCGCCTCCGTCAGCGTGCGCGGATGAACGTGAAGGACAACGCCTGGCCGCCCCGCAGGAGCGCGAGCACCGCGGGGCTGCCCGGCGCGCCCAGCTCACGCCGCCGGGCCTCGCCCATGTCCAGCACCACCGCCCCGTCGATGGAGCGCAACACGTCCCCCACCTGGAGGCCCACCACGTCCGCGCCTTCCGCGATGCCGCTGATGACGACGTCCCGTCCCGACATGCCGAAGGTCAGGCCCAGCCGCCCCGGCTCCACGCGCTGAAGGCCCAGGCGCCAGTCCCCCAAGGCCTGCGTCTTCCCGGCGGCGAGCGACACCCGCCGATCCACCAGCTCGCGCCCCCGGCTCCACGCGGTGAGCCGGTGCGCGCCCGGGGCCAGGTCCTTCAACTCGAAGCGTCCGTCCGCGCCCGTGGTGGGAGATGCGATGCCGTCCGCGTCCACGTACGCGCCCGCCAGCGGTTCGTTCGTGCGCGCATCCACCAGCCGTCCGGACACGCCGCCGCCCGCGTCCACCACCACCTCCACTGCGGCCTCCGCGCCGGACGCGAGCGTCACGTCCACCTTGCCCGCGCGTCCGTCCGGCAGCGTGACAGTGACAGTGACGCGCGTGGGGAAGACGTCGTCCACCTGGAACGAGTCCCCGGAGAACTGACGCTCCACGCGGGAGAGGAAGTCGTCCTCGCCGCGCGCCGCGGTGACAGTCAGAGTGAAGCCCCGCACCTCGCGGCCTCCCGCCGAACGCACGGTGCCCCTCAATCGGACCGCGGGCTTCAGCTGGAGCGTGAGCTCCTTCTGGGACGCGGACACGCTCGCGGCCTCGCCCTGCCGTCCGCCATTCGTGGACCAGACGCGCCACGCATCCGAACCCAGGCCATCCAAGGCCAGCACCGCCTGGCCGGATGCGTCCGTCATCTCCTCCGCCTGGATGTCCGTGTGGCCCGCCTCCGTGGCCATCACCGTCGCGTGGACGCTCGGCGCGCCGTTGGGCTCCAGCACCGTCACGCGGAGCGGCTTCCTGGGCTCGCCCACCACCAGGTCCACGTGGCGCCGGCCTCCCGCCTCCAGCTCCACCACCTGCTGCTGGTCGCCGTTCTGGAAGCGCAGCGCGGACAGCCACGCGCTCAACTGGTAGCGCCCCGCGCCCACGCGCATCGACCACGTTCCATCCGGCTTCGCGGGCACGTCGACGGACTCGGAGGCGGGAGCACCCACCCGGTGCGCGGTGACCGTCACCGCGCCGGACGGCCGCGCTCCGTCCTCCTTGCGCACGGTGCCCTCCAGCACGCCTTCGCCCACGAGCGTCAGCAGCGTCATGACCGTCTGTCCCGCCACCACGCGCACGGGCTGGCGCACCTCGTCCTCGCTGTCCGCGCGGCGCGCCGCGACGTACACGGTGCCCTCCGGCACGTCCTCCAGCGTGAAGCTCCCCTGCGCATCCGTCACCGAGGGCAGCGCGTCCGGCAGCGGCCTCCACTTGAGCTGGGCCACCACCGTCACGCCGGAGAGCGGCGCCTCCGCGATATCCACCACCGTGCCCTTGATGCGTCCCGGCGCCGCGAGCTCCAGCACCAGCTCGTAGCGCTGCCCCGCGAGCACGCCCAACCCCGTGCGCGTGAGCGGCTGGAAGCCCGGAGCGCGCACCTGAAGATCGTAGGCGCCCGGCGCGAGTCCGCCGACCTCGAAGCGTCCATCCGCCTCCGAATGTGCCTGGAGCAGGTCCGCGCGGTCGCCATGCGCGCGCACGCCCACCGTGGCCTCCGC
The DNA here is from genome assembly GCF_003668965.1 of Corallococcus sp. AB030. Classification (NCBI taxonomy): domain Bacteria; kingdom Pseudomonadati; phylum Myxococcota; class Myxococcia; order Myxococcales; family Myxococcaceae; genus Corallococcus; species Corallococcus sp. AB030. The sequence continues at coordinate 77,387 of NZ_RAWQ01000015.1, read as the reverse complement.
GATGGCCTCGCCCGAATCCTTGCGCCGAACCACGCCCACGAGCGACGCCGCGCCGCCCAGGCGGATCCGCACGTCCTTCACCGTCATGCCCGGCCCCACGACGATCGGGCCCTCGGCCGCGCCAGTCTCCGCCTTCATCGTCAGGCCCGGCCCCGCGACGGCAGCGCCCTCGGCCGCGCCAGTCTCCGCCTTCACCCTCATGCCCGGCCCCACGACGACAGCGCCTCCGGCCGCGCCCGTCTCCCCTCCGTGGCGGGCCGTCACCTGGAACGACCCGGGCGGCACGTCCAGCGAGAAGCTCCCCGTGTCTCCGGCCTCCACCTCCACGGCGCCGTCCTCGCCCCAGGCGCTCACGCGCGCTCCCGGCGCGGGAGTTCCATCCGCGCGGGTGACGAAGCCCTCGATGAACGCGGAGCCGTCCAACTCCACGCGCACGTCCGTCCCAGGCACGAGCACGCGTGCGATGCGACGGGGCGCGTGGCCCGGGGCTCGCGCCTCCAGTTGATACTCACCGCGCGCCAGCCCATGAAACCCGAACGCGCCCCGTGCGTCGCTGAGCGCTTCATGCCGCGCCTCGTCCGGCACCGACGCGCCCGTCTGGAGGAACACGGGAAGCGCGTCCTCGAAGCCGGTATGCGGCGTGAGCGTCAGCTCCGCCATCGGCACGGGTGCGCCGCCTACGCGCTCCACCGTCAGGCCCGTCAGCGACACACCGGGTTCCAGCAGGAGGCGAACCGGGGTCAACGCTTCGCCATGGGGACGCGTCACCTCCGCGCGCGCCAGCGCCAACCCTTCCGCATGCGCGGTGACGAGATAGGGTCCGGGACGCGCGGGCAGCACCAGCGCTCCCGCCGCATCCGTCCGGCCCTGCCCCGCCACGCGCCACGACGGCAGCCGTGAGCCCGGGGACGCCGGACCTCGCAGGTACAGCGTCACCTCCGCGCCCGCGAGCGGCCCCGAGGCCGTGGCGGTCTCCACGCGCAGCGCGCCGTCCGCGTCCCGCATGGGCTGTTCCACGGGCGCGGTCGCACCGCCCCCATTGCGCACCGGGGCCCGCGTCGGGACGGACGCGGGCCGCTCGGGGGACATCACCGCTTCATCGCGCACCTCCGCGGCGGGCGCGGAGGCGCGCATCCAGACGAAGACGCCGGCCAGCAGGAGCGCCAGCCCGGCCACCACGACGAACACCTTGCGAGACGACATGCACCCTCCGGGGGAGGTGGGGAGCCGCGCCCCAAGACACCTCACCCGGCCCCCCGGTTCCAAGGGGGCGTCTCGCGTTTTCCCGCCGCCACGCGGTGCTACAGGGGCAGGAACGCGATGCGGATGCCCAGGGTGAACAGCGCGTGGAAGCCGTCATCCACTGGCGTGAGCCCCTGGTCGCGGGTGCCCACGCCAGTGATGTCCAGCGTCTGCGAACCGGTGCGCACCGTGTACTGGCCCACGGAAGCGGTGATGATGGGCCCCACCGCCAGGGCCCGCGTCACTCGCACGTCGCCACCCAGCGTGAGGCGCGCGATGGTGGGCCCCCGGTCCGTGACGTGCGTGTCCACGTGCGTGGGGAGGAACACGCCCGGCGCGACCTGCACCTGCGTGTCCCCCTCCACGTGGCTCTTGAGGATCTCCAGGCCCAGGCCCAGGCCAATCCACGGATCAAAGCTCGAGCCCGGCCGGACGTGGTAGCGGACCTCCGGCCCCACGCGCCACTGGTAGGTGTTGCAGTCGAAGCCCTCCGGGCATGACAGCTCGTTCGTCTTGGTGAGCACCGGCTCCCAGCTGCCCCACACGCCCAGGTAGAACCGCGGCGTCACCCGGAAGCCCAGCTCCGCGATGATGGGGAAGGAGATCTTCGCGGACTGGGTGATCTTCAAATCCTCCAGGCCGCCTCCCGGGGCCTGGCCGTTCGTGTAGACGTAGCCCAGGCCGAAGCCCACGTTGCCGCTCACCGCGAACTGCGGCCCGATGCGCCCCTCGGGGTGGTGTCCGCCCGACTTCTGCGTCTCCTCCGAGCTCATCGTGGGGGTCGTGGTCGTCGTGGACGTCTCCGACTCCGTCTGGGGTTCCGACGGGGGTTCCGGCTCCTGCGCCCCCGCCGACGTGGCGATTCCCAGCGCGGCGGCGAGTGACAGCGTCCAGCGGAACGGCGCATTCATCGAGGTCATCCGGTACATCCTCCGTGTTCGGGATGGATGCGGAAGGAAGCAAGCCGCGCGTGCCGTTAGAAGCCACCCGCCTCCAGCGTGCGCCGCCATTCGACAGACAACCCCCGTCCGCGATCAGTCGCGGACATCCACCCCACCCCCTGGGGAGGCAACCTGGCGGGGTGGATGGGAAGCGCGTGTGCGGGAGGACCCGGGAGAAGGGACGGGCGCCTCCACCGCGATCCTCAATCTAGCAAGTCGGCCCTAGAATCCAACGGGTTGACCCGGCGGTGGCCAGCGTTCACCTTGCCCGCCCCACGCACGCCCACGGGCGGAAAGGAAAGACCTCATGGCCGGCCAGGAGCAGGAGCTGTCGCCCGAGGCGCTCGCGCTCATCGCCGAGGAAGAGGCCCTGCTGTCACGCGTCCAGCAGGCGCTGACGGAAGCGCGCCGTCAGGCCGCGGAACGCACGCTGGACACGCAGGGGCTGATGGCCCAGCTGGCGGTGCTGCGCGACGACGCCACCACGGCGCACGCCGCGGACCTGCCGCACGTCTTCACCCAGATGAACGAGGTGCGCTCCATGCTGGAGCGGCAGGAGGCCATCCCGCTGCCGGACGCGCACGCCCCCTACTTCGCGCACCTGCGCCTGGCCGGGCCCACGGGCGCGCGCGACTACCTGCTCGGCCGCACCAGCTTCGCCAACCTCTCCGCCGGCGTGCGCGTCATCGACTGGAGGTTCGCCCCCGTCGCCCGCGTCTTCTACAACTACGAGGAGGGCGACGCATTCGAGGAGTACTTCGGAGACCGGCTCTCCGAAGGCGAAGTGGAGGCGCGCCGGCTGGTCATCATCGAGAAGGGCGTCCTCACCCGCATCAGCACCGGCCCCTACCTGCTCCAGCGCGATTCACAGGGCCGCTGGCACTCGCGCGGCCGTGACGCGGCCTCCGTGCTCGCGGGCGGCAGCGGCACCGCCGCGCGTCCGGGCTTCCTGGGCGTGGGCCGGGGCGCCACGCACGTGGAGGACGCGTTCGGCGTGACGGCGCTCCTGGACGCGGAGCAGTACGCCGCCGTCAGCACCGGCCCGGAGCAGCCGCTGCTGGTGCTGGGCAGCGCGGGCAGCGGCAAGACGACGGTGGCGCTGCACCGGCTGGCCAAGGTCATCTTCGACGACGCGAAGGCGTACCCGCAGGCGCGCACCAAGGTCGTCGTCCCGGAGGCGGGCCTGGCCCGGCTCACGCGCCGGCTGCTCGCGCCGCTGGGCCTGGGCAAGGTGACCGTGGAGACGCTGGAGGCCTGGTCGCTGGCCACCGCGCGCTCCGCCTTCAGCGTGCCGGGCATCAAGCTGTCCCCGGAGACGCCCGCGCTCGTCTCGCGCTTCAAGCGCCACCCCGCCCTGCGCCGCGCGCTGGCCGGCCGCGTGCCCGTGTTCAAGGGCAAGGCCCTGCCCCCCACGCTGGACCGGCTGCGCCTCAAGCTGGCGGACGCGTACCTGGACCGCGCCTTCGTGGAGGCCGTGGTGGCGGACGCGAAGGGAGAGCTGCCGCTCACCGTGGTGGCGGAGGTGCTGGAGCACACCCGGCAGCAGACCGCCACGCCGCTGTCGCGCCAGTACAAGGGCTTCGACGAGGACCGCCTCGTCACCGTGGACGGGCGCGCGATTGAAGCGGACACGCCGGCCGCGCTCGCGGGCACGGTGGACGCGGACGACCTGCCCGTCCTGATGTTCCTCAAGGCGCAGCGGGGCGCGCTGGGCGCGGAGCGGCTGGCGCACGTCGTGCTGGACGAGGCGGAGGACTTCTCCCTCTTCGAGCTCTTCGTCGTCAGCCAGCTGCTCGCGGACAGCCGCAGCTGCACGCTCGCCGGAGACGAGGTGCAACAGACGACGGCGGGCTTCGCCGGCTGGGACGCCGCCCTGGACGAGCTGGGCATCCGCGACGCCGCAACCTGCCGGCTCCAGGTGTCCTACCGCTGCCCGCGCCCGGTGGTGGCGCTAGCGCAGCACGTGCTGGGCACCCAGTCCCCGGCAAACGCCGCGAAGGCCGGCCGCGAGGGCGCGCCCGTGGGCTTCCACCACTTCCCCGACGAGGCCCAGGCCTGGCTGTTCCTGGGAGACGCCCTGCGCGACCTGGTGCTGCGCGAGCCGCACGCGTCGGTGGGCGTCATCGCAAGCAGCCGCGAGGCCGCCTGGTCCTTCCACCGCGTCATCCGGGAGATGCCCTGGGCGAGGCTGGTGCTGGAAGGCGACTTCTCCTTCGAGCCCGGCGTGGACGTGACGGACGTGGACAACGTGAAGGGCCTGGAGTTCGACTACGTCGTCCTGCCGGACGTCACCGCGCGCGCCTACCCCGCGGACGACGAGGCCCGCCGCAGGCTGCACGTCGCCGTCACCCGCTCGTCCCACCAGCTGTGGGTGGCCTCCTCCACCGTGCGCTCCCCGCTCATCCGCACCTTCCCCGGCGCGGACGAGTCGAATCAGGGCTGACGGCCGCCGCCCGCGCGCCACTCCTTCTGCCGCTGGGCGTGGGCCTCGCGGCGCGACAGCGCCTCCGCCTCCTGGCGCGGAATCTCCGCCAGACGCGTGCGGTGCATGTTCACGCTCAGCTCCAACAGGCCCCGGTGCTCCGCGGGCAGCTTGTCGCCGTAGTCCTGCAGCATCGTGGTGGCGAAGGCGATGGCGTCCTCGGACACCTGGCGGCGGTGCTCGTAGTACTGGTGCACCTCCTCCTCCGAGGCCTCGTTGGCCTGCACCTTGCCGAAGAGGGCGTTCCACTTCGCCTTCACCCCCTCACGGCGGCGCAGCTCCTCCGGGTCCTTCGTGGGCGCGTCCAGTTCGAAGTACAGGTTGCCCGGCAGCTTCGCGCGCAGCGCCTCCAGGTCCACCGGATAGGGGCCGGACTCCGCGTCCGGCGCCGCCTGCACCTGCGCCGTCGCCGCGCCCACCAGGTCCAGCCCGCCGTCCTTCGCGCGAGGCACCGCCGGCGTGGACGCGAACACGGGCGGCGGCGCGGGGGCCTGCGTCACGGGCGCGGGCGCCACGACCGGCGCGGCGTCCTCCGGGCCCTGCCCGCCAAAGACAAGCCACGCCCCCACCGCCAGGGCCAGGACTCCCGCCGTGCCCAGGGGCAGCTTCCATCGCGCGTGCGTGCTCATGCCCAAGGCCATACCCCGCGCCCCGCGCTCGCCGCAACCCGTGTCATGGCCCGCCAGTGACGCGCCGCGCAATTGATACATTTAAAACATGACCAGACGCGTCAATTTTTAATCCCTGGCTGACGCGAGGCGGCAATTACAATCCTTTCAGATGGAATGCTGCACCTGACTTGAAATTCACAATTTTCACTGCAAGCGAAGTTTCCCTGCTTACGGCTGATAAACAAAAACGTATCATCCCCGGCCGCAACCCCACTCAACTCACTCCCCCTTTGGAGGAAGCCGCATGAGAAGTTTTCTCTGGATGAGCCTTCTGGCCCTCTCCGCCCCCGTGGGCGCCGCGCATGCCGAAGTGCTGGTCGAAGGCATCGTCGACGTGCTGGTGGACGGCGGCAACAACTACGCCTGGCAGAAGGTGACGCTGCCCGGCACCAAGTGTGGCAACGGTTCGCAGTACAAGTTCTTCGTGCACAAGACGAACTCGCCCAACCTGCTGTTCATGATGGAGGGTGGCGGCGCGTGCTGGGACTACGATTCCTGTAGCGGCCGTACGGGCATCCTGGGCGCGGCGAACCCCAACGGCATCTCCGACGACTACATGACGCAGTTCACGGCCAAGTACGTGTCCCCCATCGTCAACGGGGCGGACCCGGGCCTGCCCTTCCGTGACCGCAAGGACATCGTCACGAAGGACTGGAACATCGTCTACATGCCGTACTGCACGGGCGACGTGCACATCGGCAACAACACCAAGGTCTACACGGACACGACGGGCGGCCAGGCGCCGCTGACCTGGTCGCACTCCGGCTACACCAACACGCTGGCGGCGGCGAACTACGCCAAGCAGAACTTCCCCAACGTGCAGAAGCTGCTGGTGACGGGCTACAGCGCGGGTGGCACGTCCACCTCCGCCGGCTACTACTTCATCCGCAAGGCCATCAACCCGGCCAAGGGGTACATGATCAACGACTCCGGCCCCATCTTCATGGCGCCGAACGCGAACTCCCTGTCGCGCCCGCTGCACGACAAGATCCGCTCGTCGTGGAACCTGGACTCGGTGTTCAGCCAGCTGCCGGCCAGCTTCAGCATCAACGACATGGGCTCCATCAACAAGATGGTCGCCACCGAGTTCCCGAACGATCAGCTCGCGTACACGGGCTACACGATGGACTACAACTACTCGCGCTATTCGTATGAGCGCTTCAAGACGCCCAACGACGAGGCGTCCGTCCACGCGTACTGGAAGACGGACCAGGACGCGTTCGTGAACGAGCTGAACAAGTACAACAACTTCAGCTATTTCATCCCGCACCACCGCGCCATCAACGCCAGCCACTGCAGCACCATCATCACCTTCGTGGGCGCGCACGCCTGCCAGCGCATGGAGAAGAAGTACTGGTACGAGTACGTCTCCAGCCCCTGGCAGTCCTGGGCCTGCCACGGCGAGATGGTCCCCATGGACGTCTTCCTGTCGCGCTTCATCAACAGCAACCAGCGCGTCCGCATCTACGAGCCGGCCAACAACTACAACAACGAGGACGCGGGCATGAGCATCCTCGCGCCCCTCATCAACGGCGCGCTCGGCGGGTAATCCCCTCCGTCCTTCGCTGAAATGAAAACGGGAGCGGGCCTCAAGAAGGTCCGCTCCCGTTGTCTTTTCCGGGGCCCTTCAGGCCGCCCGGAGGCGTCAGGTGAGGTTGAGCGTGCCCACGTAGTCCTCGTGGCCGAAGCGGTCCACGTTCACGCCGAAGGCCTGGGCAATGGTGGTGAGCAGCTTGTTGTGCTCCACCGCGCCCAGAAGCGGCTTGCCCGGGCCCTTCCAGTCGCCCAGCGGGTCCTTCCCGGGGCGCAGGGACAGCATGCGGCCCATGCGGAACTTCCCGCCCGCGCCGCCCGCCAGCACCGTGGGGATGGACACGTTCATGTGGCCGGCCGCGTCGCCCAGCTCGTTCCCCCACAGGATGACGGTGTTGTCGAGCACCGTGCCGCTGCCCTCCGGGATGGACTTGAGCGTGTCCATCAGCCGCGCCACCTGTTCGGCGTACCACCGCTGCACCGCCACCATGCGCAGGCGGATTTCGGTGCGCGCCGGCTCGGACTGGGTGTCCGTGCGGTGGGCGATGTCGTTGTGGATGTCCTCGTCGATGCCAATCCACGGCATGGACGGCCCGGGGATGGTCATGGTCACCACGCGCGTCAAATCACACGCGAACGCCCGGGCGATGAGGTCCATGTGCAGCTCGGTGAGGGCGGGCATGTTGTTGATTTCGCCCAGGTCGTTCACCGCGCCGGAAGGCGCCGTCGGCTTCGAGCAGCTGAGCGCGCCGGAGCTGGTGAGCCGCCGCTCGATGTCGCGCAGCGCCGCCAGGTGCGTGTCCAGCTTGGTGCCTTCCGCGGCCGCCAGCCTCGACTTCAGCCGGGTGGCGTCCTTGATGAGGTAGTCCAGCAGGCTCTTGCGCCGGGTCAGCATGGCCTGCGCCTCCGCCTCGGAGCCGCCCATGCTGGCGAAGAGCCGCTTGTAGACGTTGGCGGGGTTCAGCTCGAACGGCACGCGCGAGCCGTTCTCCGTGAAGGAGATGCTGTTGTAGACGTGCTGGGCGCCGAACTGCTCGAAGGCGTGCAGTTGCAGGGAGCGGAACTGCGTGGAGCCGCCCACCGCGTTGCCAATCACCTGGTCCAGGGACGCGTTGTTGGGCAGCTCGTCACCGCTGGACACCTCCACCTGGCTGCCGGTGAGGAAGGTGACGGGGCCGCCCTCGTGGCCGGTGCGGCCGTGCTCGTAGAGGACGCGGTAGTCCAGGCCGTCCAGCACCAGGAGCTTGTCCCGGTGGCGCTGGAGCGGCTGGAGGACGGAGTTCTCGAAGTCGATGTTGAAGCTGGTGTCATTGCCCTTGGGCACCCAGTACTCCGGCAGCAGGCCGTGAGGGGTGAACAGGGCGATGAAGCGCAGGGGGGCGGCGTCCGCCGCTTCGGCCACGGAGCTGGTGAGCAGGTGCGCGAAGGGCGCCGCCATGGCCGTGCCGGACAGGAGCTTCAGGATGCTGCGTCGGGAGAAGTCGCGGGGCATGGAAGTCAAAGCTCAACGGGTGGGCAGACGCCGCTGGGTGAAGGAAGACGAACGCACCAGGCTGACCAGCACTTCGGTGATTTTCAGGCGGTCCGTGCGGTAGGGGCCCGTGCGCATGGCGGCGAGCAGCTCCGCGTCCGAAGAGTGCTCGTCGCGCCCCATGGCGTAGCGCACGAACTGCAGCGGCACGCAGTTGGCCAGCTCCTCGCTCGTCGTCAGGTAGCGCGCCAGCTGCGCGCCACCGGTGAAGTCGCCCAGGTTGGTGGTGCCGTCCCTGGCAATCACGGCGCCGCTGGCATCCACCGTGCGGCCGTTCTCCTCCGTGCGGTGCTGGCCCAGGCCGTCGAAGTCCTCCATGCCGAAGCCCATGGGGTCGATGGTCTTGTGGCAGCTGGCGCACGCGGGGTTGTTGGTGTGCGCCGCGAAGCGCTCGCGGGTGGTGGCGTCCTCCGACAGGGCCGGGGGAATCGTGGACACGTTGGCCGGCGGCGCGGGCACCGTGCGGCACAACAGGCGCGTGAGCACGAACTTGCCGCGCTTGATGGGCGAGGACGAGTCGAAGTGGGCGTACGTGGACATCACGCCCGCCTGCGTGAGGATGCCCAGGCGCTCCGGCGGCAGCGTCACACGGCCCAGACCCGTGTCGCCATCCACGTTGGTGCGCTCCAGCTCGCCGTAGAAGTTCGCCAGCGTCTCGTCCACGAACGAGTAGTTGGCGCTCAGCAGCTCCTCCACGGAGCCCGAGTGGTTCTTCACGATGAAGTCGATGAACGCGTCGCGCTCGCGGACCATGGAGTCGCGGAAGTCCACGCTGTAGTCCGGGTAGACGAGGTTGTTCTTGTTGACCTTGGCCAGGCCGCCCAGCCCCAGCCACTCCACGAAGAACTGGCGCAGCTTCACCTGCGCGGCCTCCGTCTTGAGCAGGCGGCGCGCCTGGGTCTCGCGCTCGTCCGCCGAGGACAGCGTGCCGGCCTTGGCGGAGGCGAGCAGCGTGGCGTCCGGCGGTCCACCGGTCACCATGAAGGACAGCTCGGAGGCGACTTCGTAGGCGGTCAGCTCCACCACCTGTCCCTTGCGGGCGGTCTCCGGCCCCAGCTCCGTGCGGTACAGGAACGACGAGGAGGAGAAGAGCGCCTGGAGCACCAGCTCCGCGCCCGTCGCCATGGTGCCGCCCTTCTTGCCCTCGTTGAAGAGGGCCAGCAGGTCCGTCTCCTCGTCCGCCGTCACCGGCCGGCGGAAGGCGCGCTCACCCACGCGCTGGATGAAGGCGCGCGCGCACTCGTCCTGCGTCTTGCCCTTGGGGCACGCGTAGAGGTCACTCAGTTGTGACTTGCCCTGCTCCGCCAGCGTCACCGCGGCGGTGTCGAGCTGATCCGCCAGGAGCGACGTCACCTGGAGGCGCTCGTGGGTGGAGAAGCCGAGGATGGTGTCCTCGGCCGCGAAGCCCTGGGCGATGTCGACCTCGGTGCCCAGCACCGCGGTGGCGGACTTGTTGTACTCGTCGCGCGTCAGCCGGCGCACCCGAGCGGGCGCCGCCGCGCTTTCAGGCTCCGCGTCCTGCCCACCGATGTTGCCGGTGCAGGCGGAGGCGGACAGCACGAGAGCGGAGGATAGGTAGAAACGACGCAATGGCATGATGTCTGGCATTCCTCGCATCCGCGCGGCCTGAAGCACCGGCGCACAGGCGACCCGCATTGTACTGGTTGCCCCCCACGCGGACACGGGGGAATTCATTTCCGAGCGTTTCCAAGCTTCCCCGAGGAAGAAGCCACCCTCACGGAGCAGGAAGTGCGAACGCACCTGTCAGGTGCGCACACGGTGCGTGCACGACTCAGGGAGGAACTTCCTCACCTCGCGCCTTCCACCAGTTCTCCCCGTAGCTGATGCAGATCTGCTCACCAGGGTGGATGTCCCGCAGTGCGTGATAACGGAACACATCGCGATCTTCCCCGCGGCTATAGGACGCGTTGGGTTCGCTCGCGTGATTGTAGATCATCCCGTAGCCCATCACGAGCGCGACCCAGTCACCCTCGCGGGGCTCTTCGTTGCGGTGCCAGCGAATCTCGAAAACATAGTCGTCGAGCGGTTCACCCCGGAACTGCTGCTGCGGGACCTTGAGGTAGTGGCACTCCTCGATGAGTTCTCCCGCGGCGATGAAGGTGTCCGTGAAGACGCCCATGCCCCACTCACACGGCCGCACCTTCACGCCGGGGTAGAGGAACAGCGCAGGGCCCAGATTCATGAGTGCATCGCTCTCGCTTCCGGTGGCGTCCACGCCAAGGCGAACCATCGCGCAAGACGGGCAGCCACGGGAAGCGGGGGCGCAGGCGTGAGGCCTTCCGTGACTTCCGGTGAAGTCAGCCTGCCTGCTCCTCGGGCACGGGGCGGCGGCGGAAGGTGTGGCGCAACAGGTACAGGCCGGGAAGCAGGGGCAGCCACAGGGTGAAGCCGCGCAGGAGCAGGGTGCCCGCGAGCGCCGCCTCCACCGGGACGCCGAAGAGGTTGAGCATGCCCACGGACGCGGCCTCGTAGGTGCCCACGCCGCCGGGGATGATGGACACGGTCTCCGCCATGGAGGCCACCATGAAGCTGACGAACACGGTGCTCAGGGGGACCTCCTGCCCCAGGGCCTGGAGCATGGCGCCCAGCGTGGCCGCGTCCAGCACGTAGACGCCCAGTTGCAGGAGGACGCCGCGCGCGAGCAGGCCGGGGTTGAGCAGCATGCCGGGCGGCACCTCCGCGATGGCCTTGAGCAGGGTGCCCAGGGACGGGATGCGCCGGGCGAAGCGGCCCGGCTTCCACTCGCGGTGCCGCGTGGCCCAGAGGATGCCCAGCGGGATGATCAACGCCACCACGCCGAAGCCGGTGACGAGCCATTGGATCCACTCGTTCAGCTCGGACTTCCGCCAGAGGAAGTAGAGGCTCACGCCCACGCCCAGCGCCTGCGCGATGTAGAAGCACAGCACCGTGAGCAGCACCGCGCCCGCGGCGATGCCGGGGTGCGCGCCTTCACGGCGCAGCCCGCGGCCCACGAGCAGCGACCCGCCCACGCCGCCGGTGGGAATCACCTGATCGAACGCGAGCTTCATCAGCGACAGCCGCGCCAGCGACCAGAGCGAGGTCTTGATGCGCGCCCGGTGCAGGACCATCCACCAGATGCCCGCCACGCACAGGTACGTGCCCACCTGGCACGCGGCGGCCACCAGCAGCCACGCGGGCCGCGCCTGCCGCAGAAGCTCCAGGAACTGCTTCTCCTCGTTGTGCCGCGAGAGGATGAAGGCCAGGAGCGCCGCGAGCACCAACACCCCTGGAATCCACCAACCCCGCCGGCGCTTCGCTGGCACCTCCAGCGGCTCTTCCAGGGTGGGAATGGGTTCGGCGCGAGTGCCCTGCATGCGTCTCCTTCCTGGGAATGGGATGGCTTCGGAAAGGATGCGCTTCCCGGCCCCATGGGGCAGGTCCTGAAGCATGGCGGCCCGCCTGCCCTCCGTGCGAGGAGACAGGCGCCGAGCTGCCTGTTCGCGAGGGCGGTCTGGTAGAAGCCCGCGCATGTCCGACGACATCCTCGTGCTGGCGTACGCCGGCTGTGACACCTGCAGGAAGGCGCTGAAGTGGCTGGAGGCGCGGGGCGTGCCCCACCGCACGCGCGCCATCGTGGACCAGCCGCCCACCGTGGCGGAGCTGCGCCAGTGGATTCCCAGGAGCGGCGTGTCCGTGCGCAAGTGGCTCAACACCAGCGGGCAGAGCTACCGCGCGCTCGGCAAGGAGAAGGTGGACGCGGCCTCCGACGCGGAGCTGGTGGAGTGGCTGGCGAAGGACGGGAAGCTGGTGAAGCGGCCCGTGCTCGTCACGAAGGAGTCCGTCACGGTGGGCTTCAAGCCGGAGGCCTACGAGGCGCTCTTCCCCCTTCACGCGTCTTGAGGGCGGGCGGTCGGACGAGCCCCCGTCCGACCGTCGTCGCGTGCGGGGACGGTTGCCACGTTGAGTGGGCATGGAAATCGGATCCAGACGCCCGTTGGGGGAAATCCTCCTGGAGCTGGGAGTGGTCGACAAAGGCCAGCTCCGGTTGGGGCTGGTGCACCACCACGAGGTCCATGTCCCCCTGGGCCGCGCCCTGGTGAGCGAGGGCGTGTGCACGGAGGCGGACGTCCTGCGCGGGCTGGCCATCCAGTTCGACGTGGAGGCGGTGGACCTGGACCGGCATCCGCTCGACCGTTCGCTGACTCCCCTGGTGCCCTCACGCATCGCCCGGCAGTACGGCGTCGTGCCGCTCAGCCTGGAGACGCGCGAGGACAAGGAGGTCCTGCACCTGGCCGTGCCCGCGCCGCTGTCGCTGGACGCGGTGGATGACGTGCGGGCCGTGTCCGGCAAGGCGCGCGTGGAGCCGCACCTGGCCTCCGACAGCGCCCTGTCCCGCGCGCTCAGCGCCCTCTATGGCATCCGCGAGACGGCGGGGGCCGCGCAAGAGCCGCCCCGTCCCGCCGTGCCCAGCCCGCCGCTGATGCTCTACGGCTGGCCGCCCGTCACCGCGGTGCTCATCTCCCGCACGCTGGCGCGCAACGGCATCCCGTCGCGCGTCGCCACGCCGCTGGACGTGCTGCACACGCGCGACAACGACGTGGTGCTCGCGCCCCTCCAGGCCATGGAGGGGCTGCTCGCGGGCGAGGTCCACATCGAGGGCTCGCTCATCGTCCATGGAACGTCGGACGACGAGGGCTTCGAACGGGCGCGGAAGGTGGAGGCGCGCGGCTTCCTGGCCAACCCGCGCGACGAGGAGTTGCTCCTGCGCGCCGTGCGCAGGCTCCGTCCAGACGCGGGCAGCGAGAGTTCCTGGCCGCGCCACTCCTGAAGCGGGGAAGCCGCTACGGCGTCGTCGGAGCTCCCGGCGGAGCCGTCGGAGCCAGGGCCTGCATCGCCGGCTTCATAGGCGCGATGGCGGGGCGCGTGGTGTGCTTCTCTTCGGGCTCCAGGTGCTCCAGACCCAGCACGCCCAGCACCTCCGGGTACACCTTGTTCGCGAAGTAGCGCCCGCCGGCCACGGTGAAGTGCACGCCGTCCGTCATGCGCAGGCGCATGGGCTTGCGGAAGCCCTCCACGCGGGCCTGCTTCAGCGCCTTGCCGCGCGCGTCGGTGAAGTAGGGCCGCGTGTCCAGGTGCACGGCGTCCCCGCGCGCGGCGATGACCTCCCGCTGCAGGTCGCGGATCACCGTGAGCTTCTGCTCGAAGCGCTGGCGGCTCGTGGCGGGCAGCTCCAGCCACACAATCTTGCGGTTCGGCGCGGAGATGGCCGTGACGAAGTCCGTCAGCCGCTGGCGGTATTCGCCCTGCCAGTCCGGCTTGCCCCAGGCCACGGTGGCGCGCCCCTGCCGCGTGTGCAGGGCCTGCCCGTCGTTGCCGCCCAGGATGACCACCACGACGTCCGGCTGGTGCTGCTGCACCTCCTGCTGGCCGACCTCCAGCCAGTCGAAGAAGTCCGGGCGCGCCAGGCCCGTGGACGACTTCGCGCGGCGCTCACAACGGATGCGAGGGTGCGCGGCGAGCTGGTTCTGGAGGTACTCCCCGAAGCCCGTGGCGATGAGGCTGTCACCCAACAGCAACACGGTGCGGCGGGGCACGGGCGCCGGAGCGGCGGCCTGGGCCGGAGCGGTGGGCAGCACGGGCGAGGCGGTCAGCCCGGGGGCGGATTCCGCGGAGGCCTGCGCCGCCGTGGACAGGAACGCCAGGAAGAGGAGCGCGCGAAGAGGACGGGTCGACATCGGCGGAGGCGAAACTACTTCCCGCGACCGCATCCGTACACCCCCCCGCCAGGCGGGTGGATCCGTCGAACCGCGCGCGGGTTGTCAAGGCCGCGCGCGGCGTCAGGCCACGGAGCCTGCGTCCGCCCCGAGCCCCCGGGCCGTCAGCACCGCGAGCCCCGCGGGCGCGAGCGCCTGGAGCCATGGCGTCAGCAGCCGCGCGCACTCCTCCGGGTGTGAGAAATAGGGAACGTGTCCCGCGCCGCGCAGCAGGTGCCGGGGTGTGCCCTCCGGCAGCGACGCGGCCAGCCGCTCCAACGAAGACGGCGGCACCAGCACGTCGCGGTCCCCCTGGATGCACAGACACGACACGTTCAGCGGGCGCAGGTCCGGCGGCGGCGGCTCCGTGTGGATGGAGAACGCGCGCCGCAGCGTCGTCAGCTGCTCCAGCAGCGTGGTGGGCACCACGTCCGCCACCTGATGGGAGGCCACCGGGCGCCAGGCCGCCAGCGACGCAGCGACGCGTCCGGGACGTCCCAGCACCGCGATGGGTCCCATCATCGAGATGAGCCTTCCGCGAGGTCCCACGTGCGAGGTGCGCGTGAACGCTCCCAGGAAAGCAACCCCACGCGTCGCGCCGCCCGCGGCCAGATGCGCCGCCACCATGCCGCCAAAGGAGCTGGCCACCACCGCGTCCACCTTGCCCGTGACGCGCAGCACCTGCTCCGCCAGGGCCCTCGCGCCACATGCCGCATGCTCGCCTTCCGGGTACTCGACCATGACGGGACGCGCCACGTCCGTCAGCCGCAGGGCGAGCTCACGAAAGCCTGATCCACGCGCCCCCAGCCCGGGCAACAAGAGGACACGAGGTCCCTCGTCATTCCCTGCCATGTCCTTCAGCTCCACCGTGCGACGCATGTCTCTCGCTTTCCTTGAAACGCGCCGGAACAAACAACGCCGGCCCCCTGGGTCTGCCCCATCCCACCGGGTGGCCTGCACGACCCACGGCCTGGGGGAAATGCTCCCGGTCCCTCGCCTGCCAGGACGGAGAGTGATACATGATTCATCCCACCACCCTTTTCCACCGACACGATTCACGCTGTCCGAAGCCAAGGATTTTCGCGGTCGGCGTTCTGACAGCGTGGGGGCGAAGGGTTAAGAATGGTCACCGTGAATCTGCATGCCTTCGGGGAGTTTGTTCGCAAGCATCGTCCGGCCCTGGAGGTTCGGGCCGCGAGGCTTTGCGCTGGGAGTGCCGTCGACTCCACGGAGCTGGTGGGCGAGACGCTGGAGCGCGCCCTGTCCGTTTTCGAGCGGCTTCAGGACCAGGACACCGCGTCCGTGACGCAGTGGCTGGATGGCGCCATGAGCCGCTGCTTCTCGCGGATGGGCGGACAGCTGCCGGACGCGCGCGCCGCGGCGCCGGACCTTCAGCAGACGTTCGACCTGCTGCGTGCGCGCTTCCGTGAGGTTTACGCGCAGCCGGCGTTCGGCAAGAGCGCGGGCGTCACCGGCGGCTGGCGGATGTAACAAGTCCCGCGCCCTGTGTTTCAGGGCGCCGGGCGGTGGCCGGACAGCGTCTCCACGTAGGACGCGGCCACCCGGAGGAAGCGGCCCCCACGCACGCCGGTGAGGTACTGGCGCTTCATCGCGCGGGTGGCCCCCACGTAGAACATCGCGCGGCGGATGCGTTCGTTCTCGCGCTCATTGCGCTGGCGAGAGCCCGCCATCCACGCCTCGATGGAGTCCAGGGCCTCCAGTCCCGCGAAGAAGACGACGGGGCACTCGTGGCCCTTGCATGAGAACACCGTGGTGGCGCGCACGTGGTCCACGCCGCTCACCCGGAAGTCCGTCACTTCCCGGCCGCCCTTGCCGCCGTAGGCCTCCGCGGGCACGCCCGCCTTGCGCAGCGCGTCCGTGAACGACGCGGGCATCACCGGCGCCACCACCAGGATGTCGCCGGGGTGGACGCCCTCCTCGTGCACCAGCCGGGCAATCTCCTTGGCCACCCAGCGCGCCTCGCTGGTGCTGGAGGCGAAGTCCTTCACCTGCGGCAGCACGCCGCCGCGCTCGGTGGACTGCACGCGGTAGAGGCCTTCCAGCGTCTCCTCCGGCAGCCACAGGAGCCGCTCGCGGGCCAGCTCTCCGGCCTTCATGTACTCGCGCATGCCGGGGTCGGTGACTCGGTGCTGGCGCAACGGGTCCAGCACCACGTTGAAGGCCACGTCGAGGATGTCGCGCGTGGCGCGGAAGGTCTCCTTGAGCACGCGGGTGCGGCCGCGGAAGGACAGCCCTTCGGGGAGCTGATCCTTCAAGCTGTCGATGGGCGCCTGGCCGTAGACGTTCTGCGAGTCGTCCATGAACAGCTGGAAGCAGCGGGACTCGCGGCCGTCCTCGCCCACGCGGGGGCGCACCAGCGCGTGCAGGGCCGCCAGTCCCTTGGCGTCCATGTCCTGCGCCTCGTCCACGAAGACGGCGTCGAAGGCGTGGGGTTCCAGCCGCCGCAGCGCGCCCACGTGCTTCACCGTCACCTGGGCCCTGAGCGCGCGCAGCTGCTCCGGGCCCGCGCGCACGGTGAGCGCCTCCATGAGCAGCTTGTCCACGAGCGGCGTGAGCGAGCGGTTGTAGAAGGACACCAGCACCCGGGCGCGCGGGTTCTCCAACAGGTAGCGCGCGGCCCAGTGCGCCAGCACGTACGTCTTGCCGCTGCCGGCCACGCCACGCACCAGGTGGTGGCCGTCGTCGAAGCGGCGCTCGAAGAGGGAGACCTGCTCCTGCGTGAAGAGCGGTCCAGTGTCCTTGCCACCCGCGATTTCTCCGCCCAGGCCCACGGGCACCAGTGGCGGCGGCGGTGGCGGCGGCGGGCGCGGCTGGGTGGCGAGCAGCTCCAGCTTAGGCGGCGTGCCGGCGTGGACGCGCACGCGGGGGAGCAGCGACAGGAAGCGCGCGGGCACGGGCGAGGCGCGGGCCTCCGCGCGCGAGGCGAGCACCAGCAGGTATTCCTTCGCGCGGCTGGCGGCGACGTTGAGGATGGGCACCAGCGTGTGCGGCGGGAAGGGCCGTCCGCCAGCCACCGTGTCCACCATCACCACGTCGTACTGGGTGCCCTGCTGGCGGTGGATGGTGGAGGCGCTGAACATGTCGTGGCGCAGGCCCGCCGCGTTGCCCAGCTTGCGCAGGAGCGCCGCCTGCGCGCGGTAGGGCGTCACGCACAGCACCGTGAGGCCCAGGCGCACGGACTGGCGGGCCAGCGTCACGGCGAGCTCCGCGGACAGCTCGCGCTGGTAGCCGGAGCCCGTCTCGCCTCGGCCGTGCGTGAGGCGGCGGGTGTCGCGGCTCAGGCCATCCAGCACCAGCCACATCGCGCGGGACGGGAAGGCGGGCACGGGCGCGGGCCTCTGGGCCCGGTCCTTCACGATGTCGCCGTCCTCCAGCGCGCCGCCGTAGCAGAAGTGGCTCACCACCTTCGCGATGTCCGGGTGCATGCGGTGCTGGGTGCGCAGGAGCAGCACGTCCGGGCGCTCCGCGTCCTTCACCGCGTCCTCCAGGTGGGACAGGGCGCTGGCGCGCAGCCACGTCTGGGTGCCCTTCCCCGCCCCTTCCGCCGCTCGGCTCACGGGGCCAATCTGCTTGGGGTCGCCCGCGAGCGTCACCTGCCGGGCCAGCGGGGCGAGCAGCGCCGTCGCCGCGCGCGTCACCATGCCGGCCTCGTCCACCACGAGCCGCTGGAAGGTCTCCTCGCCTTCCAGCTCCGACACCAGCCGCAGGGCGCGGTGCACGGTGAGCACCATGAGGGGGCTTTCGCCCTTCTCCGCCTCCTTGAGCGTGGGGTCCTTCACGCGGCCACGCAAGCTGCGCAGCTCCGCCTGCATGCGGGCGAGCTCCGGCGCGGGGCCGCCCCGGGAGCGCTCCAGCGTGAGCTCGCGCTCGCGCTGCTCGATGGTGTTGAGCAGCTTGCTCGCCTTGTTCTCCTCCATCGCCACGGTGGGCAACTTGTGGAGGGACTCGCTGGCGCCGGTGCCGCCGCGGAAGATGCTGCGGGCCAGGGGGCGCAGGGGGATGGGGTCGCGCTCCAGCAGGGCGCTGACGCGCATCACCAGTTCGTCCGCGGCGCGGTTGGTGGGGGCCACCGCGAGGATGCGCTCGTTGGGGTAGGCGCGCAGGGCTCGGGCGATGAGGTCCGCGACGGCCGTCGTCTTGCCGGTGCCGGGAGGGCCCCAGATGCTGCCCCACGGCTGGCGCCACAGCCGGTCCACGGGGATGAGCTCCGCGTCGCGCGGGGACGGCGTGGACGGGAGGAGCTCCCCCTTCGCGCGCGCCAGGGCGTTGGTGAGGTCGGAGGTGCGGTCCTCGTAGGCGGCCGCCGCCGCGCACAGGGCCTCCGCGAAGTCATAGGGCCGGTAGCACCAGCGCTCGCAGGAGAGGACGCGGCGGTCCAGGTCCTCGCCGGAGTCGGAGGAGGCGAAGACGCGGCCGGACTCGAAGTCCAGGTGGACGATGTTCCCGGCGAAGACCAGCTCCTCGCCCAGGAAGCCGAGCAGCGAGCCGCCGGACCAGTCCGGATCCGCGGCGGGAACGGGCACCAGCCCCAGGACGCCGGGCCCGGCCAGGCCCACCTCGCGTGCCTCCTGGATCCGCTGCGCGCGGTACTGGCTGCGCTCGGCCACCAGCGCGTCGCGCAGGTCCTCCGGAAGATAGGTGGGGGCGACCCACTGTTCCCGGCGGCGCCCGGAGGACACTGCGGCCTGCATGGCCTCGCGTTCCGCCGGGGTGACGTCGCCGGAGGCGGACACGTCGCGGGCCGGGGCCTCTTCCGGGGGACGCGCGTTGGCGACGTCGTCCACGCGAACGAGGTTCGTCGCGGGTGCCACCTCGGGAGGAGGCATGTCCGCCGAGTCGTCCACGCGGACGAGGTCCGGCGCGGGTGCCACCTCGGGAGGAGGCATGTCGGCCGAGTCGTCCACGCGAATGAGGTCCGGCGCGGGTGCCACCTCAAGAGGAGGCGTGTTGGCCGAGTCGTCCACGCGAATGAGGTCCGGCGCGGGTGCCTCCACCGGAGGGCGCTTGTCGGCCGCGTCGTCCACGCGGACGAGGTCCGGCGCGGGTGCCTCCACCGGAGGGCGCTTGTCGGCCGCGTCGTCCGAACGAAGGAGGTCCGGCGCGGATGCCTCGACCGTGCCAGGGGCAGCGTTCCCCTGTCCGGCGGGACGCGCCGGCACCGCGCGGTTCACGCGGTGGGAGGCCGGCATGGACGCCAGCGCCGCGGAGTCCAGCTCCCGGAAGGTCAGCGTCCTCGCCTTCGCGGACGCCCTGCCCTTCACCTCCGCCACCTTCGGCGCGGGCTCGGCGTCCTCCGACTCCTGCGGCGGCCACGACGCGCGGACCCGGAGCACGGGCGCGGCGTGTCCCTCCTGGACGTCGGTGTCGTACTCCACGCGGAGCACGGGCATGAGGTCATCCGGAGCACGCTCGTCCCGCGGCGCCTCCCCCTGACCCGACTCCTCGTCCGTCCTGCGCATCATGCGGGGTGCTCGCGGCGAGGCCCTTCCTCACTTCGGAAGCGGCGGCGCCGGGAAGCCGGCCAAGCTAGGGGAGGCGTCGATCTGCGTCAACGCGCGCGCGGGCTCCCTCGCACGCCTGCACCGTCGGTGAAGCCCTCCCCTTCACGCACGACGGCCCGGGCCGCGCACACTCGCGGACCCGGGCCGTCATTCACCGCCTTGGACCTCCGCGGGGACTACAGCAGCGGGCAGAGCAGCCCGTTGCCGGTGCCCGCCGGGCAACCCTCGCCCTGGCAGTAGTTGGGCCCCAGGCCCACGGAGAGGATGCCCAGGGGGCTGGGCACCTTCACCTTGCAGGTGCCGATGGTCGCGTTGCCGGACGCGTCCGCCACCGAGTACACCATCGTGTAGACGCGGCCGTTGCCCAGCAGGCTGGACTCCGCGCGCAGCTGCGCGGACTTGCGGTCCGCGCTCAGCTTGATGTCCTGGCACTTGAAGAGGGCCAGGCTGAACAGCGCGTCCTCGGACTCATCCGACTCCACGCGGATGATGGAGGCCGACTGCTGCAGGTCCAGCGTCCCGCCGCAGGTGTCCGCCGCCGGCTGCGCGCAGTCCGCCAGCGTCACCGTCTTGTAGTCCGCGCCCGGGGTGCGGGCCAGCACCAGGTTCTTGCTCGCCCCGGCCACCGGCGCCGTCGCGTCCACCACCGTCACCGTCGCGCTGCACGTGGCCGAGTCCATCCCGTCCGACACCGTGAGCGTCACCGGCGTCGTCCCCACCGGGTACTGGCCCGCCGGGCTGGCCGTGATGCTCAGCGGCTGCGGGAAGCCATCCGGATCATACGAGCCATTGTCGATGGACGCCGCCGCCGAGCACGACGCGTTGGCCGACACCGTCACGTTCTTGCAGAGCGCCACCGGCGCCTGGTTCACCAGACAGCCGCCGCCCGCCGCCAGCGTCAGCGTCGCCGTGTTGTTCTCCTCGCTGTCCTCCGGGAAGAAGTTGAACGCGTCCGCGACCACGAACAGCTTCTGTGCGCCCTCCGGGATCTGCACCGCCGTCTCGAACGCGTAGCGCTCCTTGCCCACCAGCCAGGGCACGTTCACCGTCGCCAGCAGCGTGCCGCCCTCGGCCGGGTCCCCCGCGTAGATGCCCGCCACCGACGGGTCGATGCCCGTCGGAGCCTCGTTGACGATGAAGCCCGTCACCGTCGCCACCTGGCCGTCGTCACACGTCACCCCCAGCCCGGACACCGCCAGGTCGATGCCCGTGTGCAGCGCGGCCTTGGACTGGCCCGGTGCCACGCCCTCCTCCAGGGTTTCGGTACCACAGCCACTCAGCATCAGCAGGGAGGCGAAGAACGACAGAGGACGGCGCAAGGACATGACTCTCTCCAATGAGAAGGGCGGTGCCGGGATGGGGGGAGCGGGCCTGATGCCAGACAATGACAGCCAGGCCCGCGCCCTATTCTCTGCCATAAACGGAATTTTCTAGCAATACGGGCAATCTTGTACCCGGGTCCAGGTATACATAGACACCACGTTGAAGCCCCAATGACCCCGCTGTCTGTCTTTGCGAGGAGTCGAGAAACGGCGCACTCCGTGTCTGGGTTTGGACGACCTGACGGGTTGCCGGTCCCTCGGGGCACAGGAGGGCAGGCGGCCGTCGCAGTGGACAGCGCCCGCCCTGATGGGGTTGGTTGGGCCCCCCCCCGCTGTTGAGGGGAACCAAGCCCATGGCCTCCATCACTCCGCGTTACGCCCACCCGTTCCTCCCCGTCACCCGCGCCGACATGCAGGCCCGGGGGTGGGAGCAGTGCGACATCATCATCGTGAGCGGCGACGCCTACGTGGACCACCCGGCCTTCGGGCCGGTGCTCATCGCGCGCTTCCTGGAGGGGCGGGGGTTCAAGGTGGGCATCATCCCCCAGCCGGACTGGCACTCGGCGGAGCCCTTCAAGGCGCTGGGGGCGCCCCGGCTCTTCTTCGGGGTGGCGGCGGGCAACCTGGACTCGATGCTCAACCGGCTGACGGCCCAGAAGAAGAACCGCTCGGAGGACCAGTACAGCCCGGGCGGGCGCACCAACTGCCGGCCGGACCGGGCCTCCATCGTCTACGCGCAGCGCTGCCGGGAGGCCTTCCCGGACGTGCCCGTCGTGCTGGGCGGCATCGAGGCCAGCCTGCGGCGCATCGCGCACTTCGACTACTGGAGCGAGAAGGTGCGCCGCTCCATCCTCTTCGAC
Source organism: Corallococcus sp. AB030 (assembly GCF_003668965.1). Lineage (NCBI taxonomy): Bacteria > Pseudomonadati > Myxococcota > Myxococcia > Myxococcales > Myxococcaceae > Corallococcus > Corallococcus sp. AB030. The sequence goes on along the minus strand of NZ_RAWQ01000015.1, from coordinate 55,548 downwards.
GCCAAGGCGGACCTGCTGGTGTTCGGCATGGGCGAGCGGCCCATCTGGGAGATCGCCGACCGGCTCAACCGGGGCGAGCGCATCGAGGACCTGAAGGACATCCGGGGCACCGCGCACCTCATCAACGACGCGGCGATGAAGGCCCTGGAGGCGGACCCGGCGAAGCGCGCGGCGGACCACGACAAGGTGGTGGTGCTGCCCTCGTACGAAGAGGTGGTGGCGGACACGCGCGCCTTCGCGGTGATGAGCCGGGACTTCCAGATGGAGACCAACCCCGGCAACGCGCGCGCCATCGCGCAGCGCCACGGCAACCGCGCCATCTACATGAACCCGCCCGCCCGGCCGCTGGAGGACGGCGCCGGACAGAAGCCCGGGGACACGGCCACGGTGGCCATGGACGAGCTGTATGACCTGAAGCTCAACCGCGTGCCGCACCCCATGTACAAGGAGCCCATCCCCGCCTACGAGACGGTGAAGCACTCGGTGGTGCTGATGCGCGGGTGCTTTGGCGGCTGCACCTTCTGCTCCATCACGGAGCACGAGGGGCGCGTCATCCAGAGCCGCTCCGCGCAGAGCGTGCTGCGCGAGGTGCGCGAGGTGCGGCGCATGGGGGACTTCCGGGGGACGATTACCGACCTGGGTGGGCCCACGGCGAACATGTACAAGCTCAAGTGCAAGAGCGAGGACATCGAGAGCCGCTGCCGCAAGCTGTCCTGCGTGCACCCGGGCGTGTGCGAGAACCTCCAGACGGACCACGGGCCGCTCATCTCGCTGATGAAGCAGGTGCGCGAGGAGCCGGGAATCAAGCACGTCTTCATCGCGAGCGGCGTGCGGTACGACCTGGCGGAGCGCTCGCCGGAGTACGTGAAGGAGCTGGCGGCGCACCACGTGGGCGGCCAGCTGTCCGTGGCGCCGGAGCACGTGTCGCCGCGCGTGCTGGAGAAGATGAAGAAGCCCGGCATCGAGAGCTTCGAGCGCTTCCAGAACATGTTCGCGTGCGCCAGCGAGGACGCGGGCAAGGAGCAGTACGACATCGCCTACTTCATCAGCGGCCACCCCGGCTCCACGCTGGAGGACATGGTGATGCTGGCGCAGTGGCTGAAGGAGAAGGGCAAGCGGCCCCGCCAGGTGCAGGACTTCATCCCCACGCCCATGTCGGTGGCCACGGCCATGTATTACACGGGCCTGGACCCGCTGAAGATGGAGCCCGTGTACACGGCCAAGGGCCTGCGCGAGAAGCGGCTGCAGAAGGCGCTCTTGCTCTACTGGAACCCGGAGCACTGGCCGCTGGCGCGCGAGGCGCTGAAGCTGGCCGGGCGCGAGGACCTGATTGGACGGGGCCCCAAGGCGCTGGTGCCGCCGGAGTCCGCCGCGGAGGCCTCGCGCCTGCGGCGTGCCTCGGAGAACGCGGAAGCCGGGGAGGGCCTGGCGACGAACGCGTGGCCCCGGCCGGCGCAGCCACGTCCGTCCGGGCCTCGGGGTGGGGGCCGCACGCCGCGTCCGGGCCCACGCGGGCGGTAGCGGGCCCCCTGACTTTCGTTCCGGGGGGAGGCTCGGGTATAGGTGCGCCGCCTTTTACGAGCGGCCACACCGCCGGAGCCCGACACCATGCCCAGGACTTCCCAGGAGCAGTCGCAGGAGCGTCACGCGTTCCTGCTCGACCTCTTCCGCAACCAGCCCGACCTGAGCCGCCAGGACGCCCTGGAGAGCTTCAAGGACCGCTTCGGCGCGACCATCAACCTGCGCACCTTCAACGAGCTGCGCGAACAGGCGAAGAAGGAGCTGTCCTCGCAGCCCGCCGCTCCGGTCGCCGCCCCCAAGGAGGAGCAGGACGTGGAAGTGCAGGACGAGCGGGCCGAGGTGACGGCGGAGGACGCGGGGACGCTGCTGAAGGCCGCGGCGACGCCGGAGCTGCACGCGGGTGCGGTGCCGGCGAAGAAGCCGAAGGCGAAGGGCCCGGGCGCGCGCAACGTGTTCGTGGACGCGTCCGCGGAGCAGCTCCAGTTCCTGGAGCGCATCGTGCAGCAGCTCCAGGAGGCCGGTGCCGCCAACCTGCGCATCGACCACGCCACCGACCGGTGGATGGTGCTGGTGGTGGATTCCAAGTAGTGGGTTGCACCTAGACGAACAGTCAAAGCCAGACATAGGGCCCGCCTCTCCTCCACGGAGAGTGCGGGCCCTGCTGCTTCAGGGGCGGCACAAAGATATACCCAAAACAGTAATTCATGACTAGTTTGACATAGCCCTGAAAGCCAATTATCCCTTTTGTCTGTGGATGCGCTCCCGCATTCACAGACTCAAGGGAAACCGATGACCCGTTCGATTCCTGCGCTGGCCTTGATGGTGAGTGGGTTGCTGTTCGGCTGTGGTGGGATGCCCGAGGAGGGCGATTCGCAGGCTCCTTCGGAGGGCAATGTCTCCCAGAGCACGGTGACGACCATCACCGGCACTGGCGTGAGAGTGGTGTACAACTCCGTCAGCGACTCCTTCACGGTCTATGACACCCTGGCGGATGGCCACTCTGCAGTGGCGCGCATCTACAACGGCAATACCGGGTCCACGACGTACTGCTGGAATTCCAATGGTGCGGGGACCTCCGCGGTCTGCAACCGAGATTACCCGAACAATCCTCTGCTCAGGATCTCGGCATGTACGGGCGAAGCTGGGCCCGGCACGCTCGTCGCGTGCACCAGCGCCGTACCGGTCGACGCGTTCGCGCCCGAAAAGAAGTAACTGCGCGTTCAGGCCCGCGGGCCGTCCAGGGGCAGTGACACCGTGAAGGTGGCGCCGCCCCCTGGCGTCTCGGACAGTCCGACGCTGCCGCCGTGGGCCTCCACCACCTGGCGGGCGATCCACAAGCCCAGGCCCAGGCCTCCGAAGTTGCGCACGGACACCGCGCGCTCGAAGCGCTGCCAGATGCGCTCCCGGTCCTCGGGGCACACGCCCATGCCGTGGTCCACCACCGTCAGGCGCGCGGACGGGCCCACCTGCTCCAGGTGCACTTCCACCGGCTTGCCCGGTCCGTACTTCAACGCGTTGGACAGCAGGCCCTGTACCACCTGCTCCAGACGCGCCCGGTCGAACCGGCCTCGCACCGGGCCCGCGATTCGCAAGGTCACTTCGCAGCCCTCGCGGCACAGTTCCTCCCGCGCCAGGGCCACCTCTTCCTTCACGAGCGCGGCGAGGTCCATGTCTTCCACCTTCAGGTGCACCGGCCCCGAGGACAGCAAAGACATATCGAGCAGCGTCTCCACCACCGTCGCCAGACGATGCACCTGCCGCCGCGTGAACAGGAGCCGCTCGCCCAACCGGGCGTGCGCGTCCGGCCCCAGGCCCCGCTCGATGAGATCCAACTGGAGCCGGAAGCCCGCCAGCGGCGTCTTCAATTCGTGGCTCACCACCGACAGGAATTCGTCCCGCGCGCGGACCGCGTCCTGCAACACCGCCTCGCGCGACGACAGCTCCGCCACCTCCCTGCGCACCCGAGCCATCTCCAGCTGGGTGCGCACCCGCGCCGCCAGCTCGCGCGCGGAGAAGGGCTTCACCAGGTAGTCATCCGCGCCCGCCTCCAGGCCCTCCACCGAGGCCTCCTCGCCCGCGCGCGCCGACAAGAGGACGAACGGAATGGCCCGCAGCCGGGGATCCGCGCGCAGCTCGCGCAGCAGGCCGAAGCCGCCCAGGCGCGGCATCATCACGTCGCTCAACACCAGGTCGGGCGGGCGCGCGCGGATGGCCTGGAGCGCGGCGTAGCCGTCCTCCGCTGTCTCCACCGTCACCGACGCGTCCAAAAGCCCCGTGATGTATTTGCGCAGGTCCGCGTTGTCGTCCACCACCAGCACCCTCGCGGACATGGGTGGCAGCAGCGGAGTGGCCCTCACTCCTTCCGAAGTTCGCGCCCCATCCTCCGGGCCCGTCGGCGCCAGCCATCCGCGGATCTCCTCGACGTAGGCGGACGCGCTCCGCTCGACGGAGTGCGCGGGACCTCTTCCCTCGGGGACGAGCTGCTCGCGCGGCAGGTGACTGTTACCCAGGGGCACCGCGACACAGAAGGTCGTGCCCTGCCCCAGTGTGCTCGTCACGTCCACGGTGCCTCCGTGCAGCTTCGTCAGCTCCTGCACCAGGCTCAGGCCAATGCCGCTGCCCTCGTGGCTGCGCGAACGGGCGTTCTCCACGCGGTGGAAGCGCTCGAAGATGTGCGGCAGCTCCGCCTCCGGGATGCCGCTGCCGGTGTCCCGGACCGTCAGCCGCGCCTGGCCGTCCTCCATGTGCAGCCGGACGTGGACGCCTCCCTCGAACGTGAACTTCATCGCGTTGGAGAGCAGGTTGAAGACAATCTTCTCCCACATCTCGCGGTCCACCCAGACGGGCTCTGTCAGCGGCGGCAGGTCGAGCGTGAGGGTGAGCTGGGCTCGCTTCGCGATGGACTCGAACTGGCTCACCAGCTCCGCGGTGAAGGCGGACAGGTCCGTGGGCTGGAAGGCCGCGCGCACGCGTCCGGCCTCCGCTCGGGTGAAGTCGAGCAGCGTGTTGACCAGCTTGAGCAGCCGGGTGGCATTGCGCTGCACCATGGACAGCCGCTCCGCCAGACGCGGGGCCAGCGGCTCCGTCGGATCCGACAGCGCGTCCTCCACGGGCCCGAGCATCAGCGTCAGGGGCGTGCGGAACTCGTGGCTCACGTTGCTGAAGAAGGCCGTCTTGGCCCGGTCCAGCGCCGCGAGCCGCTCCATCCGCTCCACGGCCTCCTGCCGCGAACGCGCGCTGGAGGCGGCCGTGGCCAGCGACCCCGCCACCAGCTCGAGGAAGCCCCGGTACTCCCCCTCGGGGTTCAGGAAGGGGCTCAGGCCCACCACCAGGAAGCCCAGGTCCCGGTCCCCTTCCGCGTGCGGCAGCGGCAGCACCAGGGCGGGCCGGGGCGGCTCCGCGACCTCCGACGGCAGCGGTGCGCCAAGCCACCCATTCACGTCGCCCACCCGCCAGGCCTGGCGCGTGCCCGCCACCGGAGCCAGGAGCCCGCCCGCGGGCCCTCCAGCCTCCGGCGCGCGCAGGTCGAAGTGCGCGGGCACCGCCGCGCTCCGGGCACCCATGCCGGTGGAGCCCACGAGCGAGGCCCGTGCCCCGTCCGCGTCCGTGACGTAGAGCCACGTGAAGGGCAGGTCGGCGGGGTTCTCCCCCAGGGCGTCCAGGCCGGCCCGGCACGCCTCCTCCACGGAGCTCGCGCCGCCTGTGCGCTGGGTGAGGAGGTGCAGCGTGCGCAAACGCCGCTGCCCCAGGACCTGCCCCGTCGTCTCCAGGGCCGGCGTGTAGAAGCCCACCACCTTGCCGTCGTCATCCAGCACAGGGGTGTAGGACCAGGTGAAGTAGGCCTCCTCGGCGAAACCACCCCGTTGGATGGGCAGCGACTGGCTCTCAGCCCAGTTCGCCTGCCGGGTGCGCTCCAGCTCGTCGAACATGCTGCCAAGCGGGTGCCACAGCTCCGGGAAGACCTCGCGCAGCGGCCCCAGTGCATGGTCCGGATGCTTGGCGCCCATGATGGGAATGCCCGCGTCGTTGTAGAGCTGCACGCGCTCCGGCCCCCAGTAGATGAACATGGGGAAGCGCGTCGTCAGGCACATGCTCACCAGGGTGCGCAGCGTCGGCGGCCATGACGCGATGGGCCCCAGCGGCGTCCCGGACCAGTCCCGCTCCAGGATGAGCTGGCCCATCACGCTGCCGCCGCGCAACGACTCCAGCCATCCTTCGGGACGCGGCGCGGCCCCTGCGGCTCCGGCCGTCTGCGGCGCGCTCTGTTCGTTCGTCGGACGGCTCAGGGGAGGCTCGAGGAGTGCGGGACGCGTGGACGAGGGGACCTGATGTGGACGTAGCCAGCCGGTCTCCCCACTTCAACGCCGGAGTCCGCCAGACGGCCCTTTCCGTCGCCTACCAGGCAGGGCCTCTCAGCCGAGGGGCCTCGAACCTGCCCACCCCTTCTCCATGGGGGCAGGCGGGCCGCCGCCGGTGGGCTCCCCGGACGCAGTGTCCGGGAGCAGGGGCCCCGCCGTTTTCAGACGGGCAATCCCCGCGCGGTCTGGGTGAGATGGCGGGATGACGCGAATTCCCTTCGGCCTCGTCCTCGCGCTGTCCCTGGGTTGCGCCAGCAGGCAGCAGCCGTCCCCTCCTCCCGCGCGGGAGTGGGCCACGACGCTGTACCGGGACCACCCGCTGGTGGGACGCATCTGGGACGTGGCGGGAGGCCGCTTCGTGGACGAGAGCGCCCTGCGCGCGGCCGTGGTGCCCGCGCGCTTCGTGCTCCTGGGAGAACGGCATGACCACCCGGATCATCACCGGCTCCAGGCGGAGCTGGTGCGCGCGAGGACGGACTCTGGTCAGCGTCCCGCGCTCGCCTTCGAGATGCTGGACGTCACGCAGCAGCCCGCCGTGGACGCGGCGCTGAAGGCCTGGCCGGAGGACGTGGAGGGACTGGCGAAGGCGGTGGGCTGGGAGCGCAGCGGCTGGCCCGCCTTCAGCCTCTACGCGCCGGTGTTCGCAGTGGGCCTCCAGGCGCACCTGCCCATCGTCGCCGCCAACCTGCCCCGCGCACAGGTGCGGGAGCTGGTGATGAAGGGGCCAGAGGCGCTTCCGTCCGACCTGCGCTCGCGCCTGGGGCTGGAGGCGCCCGTGCCCGAAGCGGAGGCGAAGGCAGTGCGTGAGGAGTTGGACCGCTCGCACTGCGGACAGCTTCCCCAGGAGATGCTGGAGCCCATGGCGCTGGCACAGCGGGCGCGCGACGCGATGATGGCGGACCGGCTGCTGGAGACCGTGCCCGCGGACGGCGCGGTCCTCATCACCGGCAACGGCCACGTCCGGAACGACCGGGGCGTCCCCGCTCACCTGAAGCGCCGCGTGAAGGACGTCACCGTGCTGAGCGTGGCGCTGCTGGAGGTGTCACCGGAGGCGCTGAACCCCCAGGACTACGCGGCTGTCGTTGGCGCCACCACCCTGCCCTACGACTACGTGTGGTTCACGCCAGCCATGCCGGAGGACGACCCGTGCAAGGCGTTGCGGGAGCGCAACAAGAAGCCCTAGCACCGCGAGTGTCAGACCCCGATGGTACGTGAAATGGCGGCACCCGATGCCGCCACTGCAATTGATTCGTTTCACATTCGTACCCATCGAGACCGGAGACACTCCAGGAGTGAAACTCCTGAAGGGTGATTCCATCCCATACGCAACGGATTTCACGACAACAACAGTCGCGCCGCAATGTCGAATTAAACTGTCAATTCAAGACACCCTCACGTAATCAATAGCGCATCCGGGTTCCCCGGATCGGCTGTCTCCCCCCCTGACAGCCTGAACCACCATCCAAGAGAATGACAATGACGACTCGAAGCCTCGGGTTTCGTGCGTGGCGTTGGAGCGCGGTGCTTTCTTTGGCGCTGACGGGCTGTGCCGTGGAGCCTCAGCCGCAGGAGCAAGCCCCCGCCCAGGAAGAGCAGGCGAAGGTCCTGGAAGCGCAGGCGCATGAGCTCACCCCACCCGCGGGGTGTAGCGAGATCACCATGGGCGCGCTGTCGAACGGCGTCCAGCTGACGCCGGTGATGTACGGCGGACAGCCGACCTATCAGGGCACGTTCAACGGCCTGGGAGACCCGGCGCTGAAGGACACGGCGTTCGTCCGGCTGGACGTGAACACGGCGACGGGCGTGCATGACCTGGCGGCCGGCGGCGCCAACACCTTCACCTGCGAGCAGTGCGTCTGGGGCTACCAGGACGCGGGCACGACGGGCCAGAAGCTGTTCGTGGCGGACACCGGCGCCCTGCTGCTGGCGCTCAAGGTGTCGCCGCAGCAGTCGGTGGGCGTGCTCTACAACGTGACACTGCGCGAGTCGGTGAACGCGGCGCCGCTCAGCGCGCCCTACAAGGGCAGCGCGGTGGTCCCGGGTGGCGAGTGCAAGTGGATCCGCTTCGCGACCTGGAACACCCTGCGTCCCATGGGCTGCGACCCGCGCGAGGGCTCGTGGACGGCGAACGTGCCGGGTCACACCTGCGTGGCGGACAACTACTTCGCGGATGACGGCACGCTGGAGAAGTCGCAGGGCACGGGCACGCAGGGCGCGGCCTGCACCCGCACGCCCGCGGCGGACGCCAACCACCCGGCGACGACGGACTGCGCGCAGGGCTTCGCGTGCTCCGACCTGTTCACGGATGACCGGCAGTGCCTGAAGACGTGCGACCCGATGGCGGCGGTCCCCGGCTGCCCCACGGGGACGGTCTGCGGCGTCTACGGCACGTGCATCGAGCAGTCGGTCCTGGAGCCCCTCGGCTTCGACTTCGACCCCGCCCTGATTGGTGAGACGTGCACCAAGACCTATGCCGAGTTCTGCGGCACGGAAGGGGCGCGCGGCGCGTGCGTCAGCCTGAACGGCCAGACGAAGTGCCAGCCCTACACCCGCGCCCGGTCGGAGTGCGGTCCGGGCGAGGAGCTGGGCTTCATCAACTACCCGCTGTCCGGTGGCGGCTACGACCGCACCACCGGCTGGTGCTACCACGACGGTCTGTAGTCCCGGCGTGGGGGGAGCCCGGCCGTGGAGGCCATGGCCGGGCTCCCTGAAGTGACAGTGTCTCCAGGGACGGCACTCCGGGTGGAGGCGGTCCGGTATGCTGACGCACATGCTCTGTCTTGCCTGTACGGAACCGCGTGCGCCGGACTCCGGGCCTCTGTGCCCGGAGTGCGGTGCCGCCCTCGTGCCCGCCGCCGGGCGGCACCTGGATGACTTCGTGCTGGCGCGGATGCGACGGCGCATCGAGCACTGGCGCTTCGACGGGTTGGTGGATCCAGCCACGGCGGACCGGCTGGAGGCCTCGCTCGCGGCGACTGTTGAAGCGGTCGCGAGTGTTCCGGAGGTGCCCGCGCTCGAGGCCGTGGTGGTTCCGGTTCCGGTGGAACCGGCGCTCGACTCCGCGGCGCGCGTGGAGGCCTGGGCGGATGACGTGGCCGGTTCGCTGCGTCGCGCGGGCGGGTGGCGTCCGGGGTGGTTGGCCTCGCTCGCAAGCTCGCTGGATGAGACGGCGCGGGCGGAGCGGGAGCAGGCGGCGCGGCGGCGGGTGGTGACGCAAGATGACGGCGAGTCCTCCAGCGAGGAGGACATGGGTTCGGCGTTGGGGTCCGGCCAGGCGTTGTTCGGCCGGGGGCACCTGGACTCACTGGGCGGCAGCGGGCTGGAGGCGGTCATCGCGCTCGACGAGGGCGACAACCCTCCCCGCCTCAACGAGTACATCTGGTGGTTCCTCGGCGCGGTGCTCGTGCTGGGCGGCTCGCTCATGGGCGTCCGCGAGGCGTGGCGGGCGCTGGGTGGAGTGCCCCGGCAGCTCATCGTTACGGGCGCGCTGCTGGGCTACCACGCGGCCTTCATCGGGCTGGGTGCGTTCCTGGCGCGGCGCTCTCGGTCCGCGGGGCGCGTGCTCGCGGGCATCGGGCTCGCACTGCTGCCGGTGGTGTTCATCGCGCTGTCGGCCCTGGTGGCGCTGACTCCCGCGGTGGGCGTTCCCGCCGCGTTCGGTGTCGCGGCCGTCGCGCTCCTTCCGCTGCGGGCAGCGGGACGGCTGTGGCGCGGGGCTTCCGCCACGTCCTTCGCGGTGGCGCTGTTCCCGTCGCTCCTGGCGGGGCTCCCGCTGATGGGTTGGGGCGACGCGCCCTGGCTGCGTACGCTGTGCGCATGCGCGGGCGTGGTGGCGCTGGGGGCCTCGGTGTGGCGGGCACGGGCGGGCACGGCTTCGTTCGCTGGGGTGGGCGCCGCGCTGTACGGCGCGCTCTGGCTGGCGGTCTTCTGCGTGGCGAGCGGCCCCTCCGGGTTCGATGCGCTGGAGCCGGGGGCGCCCCTGTTCGCGGGGCTCGTGCTGTGGGCGGTGGCGCTGGGCGCGGTGGTGGCGGCGGGAGCGTCCTCGGAAGCCGTCCGGGCGGCCCATCCCCGCGCGGCCCCGGTGTCCGAAACGCTGGCGCACGCGGTGGTGGCCAGCGGCGCGCTCGCGGGGGCGCTCGGCGCCTTCTCGGTCTTCCCGGGCGAGGACACCTGGGTGGATACGGCATCCGTCTGCGCGCCCGTGCTGGCCGCGCTCGTCTTCTTCCTGTTGGAGTTCCGCCGGCGGGCCCTGGTGCATCCGGCCGTCATGGCGGCGCTGCTCGCGGGGGCGTTGGTCGCGCGCGTGCAGGCACCGGACGTTCCGGCGTGGTGGTGCTTCGGCGTCGCGGCGGTGGCGGCCGGGTTGATTCTCCTGGCGCGCGTGACGTTCTCCGCTGTCGTGCGCAACCGGATGCTCGCGTGGGGTGTCGTCGTCTCGCTGGCGACGATGCCCGCGTTCTCCGTGCTGGCGTGGATGCAGGGGACGAACGCGCCCTGGCCCCAGGCGTACACGGGTGCGGTCATCGCGTTCGCGGCCCACTTCGCGGGGCGGTGGCGGTGGCGGGGCCTCCACTACCTGGGCGGTGTCGCGTTGCTCTTCGGGGCGCGCTCGGCCGTGGACGGGACTCCGTGGCTCGCATCCAGCGCGGCGGACCTGGGCGTCTTCGCGCTCGCGGCGGTGCTCTATGGCCTGGCTGGGCTCGCGCAGTCCGCGTGGATGGAGCGTCAGGGTCTGCGGGACGCGTTCCGGCCCCTGGAGGACCTGTCTCTTGTCATCGCCGCGCTCGGGGCGGCTCGGGCGCTGGGGGTCGCGCCCGTGTTGCCGGATGCGCTCTCGGGTGTCGCGGTGCCCTTCTCGACGGTGCTTGCCTGCGTGCCCTCGGCGGTGGCCACGGGGGTGCTGCTGCTTCGCGTCCGGCGCGATGGCAGCCGGCTCGTCGGCTTCCTGGCGGCCATGGGGCTCGCGCTCACGGTGTCGCAGGGCCTGGGCACGGTCTCCGACTTCACCTCGGCGCGGGCCGCGCTCGTGGCGGCGGGCCTGGGCTTCGGCTTCGCGCTGTTCGCGATGCTTCGCGGCCAGGGTCTCGACAAGATGAAGGGCCGGCGGCTGCTGGACGTCTTCCCGCTGCCTTTCGGTGCGCGGGGACGGCCGCTGTTCACGGATGGCTTCGCGGGCGCGGCGCTCGTGCAGGCGGTGCTCGCGGTCATCACGCTCGTCAACTGGATCGCCCTGCCGGACAGCGCCGAGCGTCCGGTGGCCCTGCTCGCGGGCGTACTGCTCACGGCTGGCGCGCTCCTGGCGTTCGTGTCGCGTGGCTTCGTGGCGTTCCAGCTGCGGGGCTCGGTGGTGACGCTCGCCCTGAGCGGCGGGTTCATCGCGCTCACCGGGGCCGTCAATCGCGCGGGCCGGCCGCTTCCGCCCGACGTGAGCGCGTGGCGCCTGCCGCTCATCGGCATCGCGCTGTGGTTCCTGGCGCTGGGCTTGCGGCGCGTGGGGCCGTGGGTGGCCCAGCGTCTGGAGAGACCCAAGCACGGGCCGCTGTACCACGCGGTGCCGCACCTGGGCGTGGCCGTGCTGGCCGTGCTGCTCCTGAAGTCCGCGCTCGTCGTGGGACTGCCGGCTCCGTCACGCGCGCTGGGCCTGGTGCCGCCGCTCCTGGTGCTGGGGCCGGCGCTGCTCACGGTCCTGCTCGCGGCCTCATTCCGCTCGCGGGTCCTGGCGCATTGGGGGCTCCTGCTGGGGATTCCCGGCGCCGCGCTCTGGGCCGCGCAACTGTCGCTGCTTGGAAGTCCGCTGGTGGCCCTGCTGCCTCCCGACGGGCAGTGGATCCGCGCCACGGCGGTGGACAGCGTCAGCCCGTCACTGGACTGGCTGCACCCGGCGGCCTGGATGCCTCCGGGCAGCAGCGAGTTCCTCCTGTGGCAGCAGGCGTTCGCCGGCATCGCAGCGGCCGGGCTCGTCTACGCGGTGTTCGCGGTCGCGGTGGCCCGGATGGACGCGGCCCGTGCGTTCTTCCGGCGGCTGCTGTCCCTGCGCACCGATGACACCTCGGGGCCCTTCCTCGATGCCCTGAGCCGGGAAACGCTCACCGCCGTGGTGCTCGTGGCGGTGGCGGCCTTCTTCCAGCCCGGCGTGCTGTCGGCGGACCTCGTCCTCGCTACCGGTGCAGTGCTGTTCGTGGGCGGCGCGCGGGCACGTGGGCGCGGCGTGGTGGGCCTGGGACTCCTGCTGCTCGTCCATGCATTGGCCCACCTGATGCCGCACCTCGAACCGTGGCCGGGCCCCACGCTGGCGCTGCTGGGGCTCGGGGTGGTGGTCGTCGCACCCTGGATCGCGAAGCGGCGGGGCCACGACGGGGGCCGCACGCGGCTGCGTGCCCATCTGGCCGTGATGCCCTACTTCATCGCGGCCACGGTGTATGCGCTGGCCGTCGAAGGGCACACTTCATCGACGATGGCGGTTCCCCTCCTCGTGTTGGAGATGATCTCGGGGCTCGCGGGCCAATGGATGATGTCCTTCGCCTTCCCCCTGACGCTGGGGCTCCTGTCGGCGGCGCTGCTCGTGGCGGCCTTCCAGTGGCGCGGGGCGCTCGCCGGGTTCATCGCGGGGCTCGGGACGATGGTCGTCGGAGGCGCCGTCGTCTCGATGGGGATGGTGTTCCTCGCGTGGAGCCCCGACCCGGAGAGACCGACGTACCTGGAGCTCTTCACCAAGGCCGGCGACACGCTGGCGCTGGCCGCCGCGGGGAGCGCGCTGGCCCTCCACGTCGCTCGACGCGTGACGTCCCGCCGCCGGAGCGACGTCGCGGGAGGCATGGGCTGGGGCCGCGACCTGTGGCTGATGGCGAGCGCGGCGCTGCTCGCGGCCGTCGCCGTGGGAGGCCAGGCCTCCGAGGACGTGCTGCCCGTGGCGCTGGCGGCCATCGGGTTGGCCGTGGGCGTGTCCCTGCACGCCGCGTGGCGCGAGCACACGGGCCGCCATGTCTACTTCGTGCAAATGGCGGTGGTGGGCGTCTACGCGCTGGTGCGTGGGCTGTACGCGCAGGGACTCCGCCCCGAGCATGACGCCCTCTTCGCGCTGTCGCTGGGCTTCGTCCTCGTGGGCGTGACGGTGCTGGCGCGCAGGGCGGGCGTGCGTCCCGTGGAGCAGGCGACGCGGCGGTTCGCGGCACTGCTACCCATCGCGGTGGCGCTCATCCTCCCCCGCGACGCGACGGGCGATGCGGCCCTGTTCGCGGGAGGCTCCGGCCTGCTGTACGCGGCGCTGGGCGCGGTGGAGCGCAGCCGGATGTTCGGTGCATTCGCCGCGGCGGCCTGCAACCTGGCGCTGCTCATCGCCGCGCTCGCGTTCGGGCTGGAGGGGCTGGAGATCTACCTGGCGCCGCTCGGGCTGCTGCTCCTGATGATGGGACAGCTCTTCACGTCCAGCCTCCCGCACGCGGCTCGCAACGCGGTGCGCATCCTGGGCGGACTGCTGCTCTATGTGCCCGCGGCGGCGAAGCTGACGGCCAGCATGGGCCAGTCCGAGGATGGCACGTATGCGATTGTCTTCGGCGCTGTCTGTCTTCTGGGGGTGGCCGTGGGCATGGCCCTGCGCATCCGCGCCTACCTGGCGCTGGGGACGCTGTTCCTGCTCCTGGACGTGGTGGCCAACCTGCTCGACGCGGGCTTGCGGGACCACCGCATCGGCTTCCTGGTGATGACGCTCACGGGCCTCACCATCGTCACCGGGCGCGTGATGGCGACCTTGAAGCGCCAGGAGTGGGACCTGCTGCTGCGGCGCGTGCGGGTCCAGCTGCGGGGCTGGGACTGACAGCGCCGTGCGGGGGGCGGACGGATTCCGTGCATCGATTTATGACCCGGGGTCTCATCGGAAGCGATGAACGCGCCCTTCCGAACCCTGCCGGTGTGCCTGTTCCTGCTCCTGTCCGCGCAAGGACAGGCCGCGCCGCCCGCTGCCGCCCCGAAGCCCGGGCCCGCCCGGTCCGTGAGCGGCCCGACCGACGCCGAGCGTTACGCGCGCCGGTGCCAATCCCAGACGGCCCAGCGCATCGCCCGGCCCCAGGGCACGATGCTGTGGGGAACCAAGCGCGGCTGGGATCCGGAGAAGCAGACAGAGGAGCGCACCAGCGTGCTCGTCTCCGTGGCGCTGGACGCGCCCCGGCAGGCGGAGGACGGGGTGACGGGCCTGCGCTTCGAAAATGGCCGGCTGTGGGCGGTCCCCCCACCGGAGACCCGGGCGACGGTGAGCGACGTGGTGGGCACCGTGCTCCAGGGCACCGCCAGCGACGGCAAGCCCGTGGAGGTGGCCATCTGCGGCGCGGAGCCCGCGGCGGACGACCCCACCCGCGTCTTCTACCGCATCGAAGCGTGGAACCCCGTGGCGCGCGAATGGGAGAACCCCTGCGTCGCGCTGGACCGCTCTCCCGCGCCTCGGGCGCTGGCGGTGGGCGGCGTGTGGGACGCGAGCGGCGCCCACGCCGACGCGGCGGACCGGGTCACCTTCGCGTGTGAGAACGGCGCCATCTCCAAGTGCATCCTCTGGGGCTACGCGCCCTGGGCCTCACGGGATGGGAAGTCGCTGGCCGGCCTCCACCAGGCGTGCACGCGGCTGGCCCGCGCGGACTACTGCGGCAACGGCCGGAGCCACACGCGCCAGGACACCACCATCGACATCTACGACCGGATGGGCGTGCTGGAGCGCGCGACGGAAGTCACGAGGGAGTGGGACCCGGCGAAGGGGTCCTTCGAAGCAGCCTGGGCTCCCGACGGCGCCACCTGCCTCTCCCGCACCCGCGACGGCCGCGCGCTGGACGTCATCCTCCAGGAGTGCCCCGGCCGGTTCCAGGCGGACACGGCGGACGCACGCGATGAGGGAGAGGTGTGCACGGTTCGCCGCGGCGACGTGAAGCCCGGGGCCACGCTGCTGCGCAACCTGTCCTATGGCCCTCCGAAGGCGGAGCCCGCGCGCGTGCAGTAGCTCAGCCTTCCGACGAGGGCTCGCGCTTCTCGTCGAGGAGCTGGCTGAGGGTCAGGTCCAGCTGGCTGTCCACGAAGGCGATGAAGCTCTGGAAGTCCTCCGTGGAGAGGCCCAGCTGTTCCTGCAGGCGGCGCCGGGTCTCCGTGTAGACCTGCTGCTGCACCCGCTTCAGCCAGCGGGAGATGGTGGACTGGTTGACGCGAAAGAGCGGCGCCATTTCATACGTGGAGAGCCGGTCGGCGAAGTGGAGGCGGAGCAGATGGCGGTCCTCGGCCGACAGCGTGGCAGCGGCTTCCCGCACGGCCTGACGGAAGGCCGCGTGGTGGCGGCGCTTCATCACGTCCAGCTCCGGATCCAGACCCTGCGCGGGCAGCGCCTTGAACAGCTCCTCCGCGTCGTCCCCCGTGGAAGGCTTCTCCTGCCCACGCAGCTTGTTGGTGATGCGGCTGGCGATGACGACCACCCAGCTCAAGAGGCCGCCACGCCCTGTGTAGTCCGCGATGGCGGGCGCGTGGCCCGCGTTGGCCACCAGGAGCTTCACGCCCACGCGCTGGCGGACCTCGTCGATCATCGAGTCGGGTTGGCGGAGGCTCCGCAGCCGCTCCGGCAGCCGGGCCAGGTAGTGGCGTTCGAAGGCCTCCAGCGCCACGGAGTGGCCCTGGAGGCACGCGCACGCCAGGTACAGCTCCGGCAGGGACAGGGCGGAGACGAGCGGCGCGACGGGCGCGGTGGGGCTGGCCGGAGGGAGCCGCTCCGCGACATGGGTCACGAAGCGCTCGGCGGGCAGCGGAATGCCGGGCCAGCGGGCCTGCGCGTCCTCCCAGGCGTGCGTCAGCAGGGCGTCGAGTTCCGCGAGCGCTTCCGGCGAGGGGGCCACGAAGCGCGTCTTCGTGTGCGAGAGGAAGGTCGTGGCCAGTGCGGACACCTGGGACATGGCAACGCCATACCATGCCGCGCCCCGACCCGCCCCCCACGCGCGTCTCCCGCACGGTGCGGGATGTCGTGTCCGCGTGTGTCATTGAACCCCGCGCGCCACGTGGCTAGCGTGAAGGTCCCCACTCCGTGAACGCGCCCCCTTCCAGCTGTCTGACCGACGACATCCTGGTCCAGCTCCTGGAGGATCAGCTGACGGACGAAGCGCTGGCGCAGGTGCACCGCCACGCCGCGGGGTGCAACGAGTGCCGGAGCATGCTGGCCACGCTCACGCCCGGCATCCAGCGCTCGTCCGTGGAGGACCTGGAGCCCTCGGACGAGAGGGAGACGGACCGGCTGCCGCCGCCGGAGCCGGAGCCCTGGACGCCGCCGCCGTCGTTCGATGCGTTCCGCCTGGAGCGCCCGCTGGGCCGGGGCGGGATGGGCATCGTCTACCTGGCGCACGACACGTCGCTGGACCGGCGCGTGGCGGTGAAGTTCATGGCGGCGACGCAGCCGGATGAACGCTTCCGCGACCTGTTCACCACGGAGGCCCGGGCGCTCGCGCGGTTGCAACACACGAACATCGTCAGCGTGTTCAGCGTGGGCGCGGTGGACGGCCATCCGTACATCGTCTCCGAGTACGTCGTCGGCGAGACGCTCGCGGAGCTGCCCCTGCCGGTGCCGTGGCGCCGGGTGCTGTCCCTGGGCGTGGGCCTGGCGCGGGGGTTGGCTGCGGCGCACCGCCAGGGCGTCCTGCACCGCGACCTCAAGCCCTCCAACGCGCTCGTCACGCGCGAGGGCGAGGTGAAGCTGCTCGACTTCGGCCTCGCCGAGCGCGTGGAGGTGGGCGCGGAGCTGGCCTCCGGCTCTCCGCTGCTCGTGGGCACCCTGCCCTACCTGGCGCCGGAGGTGCTCACCGGAGGCCCGGCCTCCGCCCGCAGCGACCTGTATGCGCTGGGCCTCATCCTCCATGAGCTGTGCACGGGTCAGGTGCCCCGCCGCGCCTCGCGAAGGCCCGAGGACACCCCGACCCGCGCCGCGCTGGGCACGGAGGTGGACCCCGACTTCGCCGCCCTCATCCAGCGCTGTCTCGCGGTGGATCCGCTGGAGCGCTTCGGTTCGGCGGAGGCGCTGAGCGAATCCCTGGAGCAGTTGGAGCGCTCCATCGCGCCCGCGCCGCTGGCGGCCGGCAATCCCTATCGAGGGCTCGCGCCGTTCGCGGCCGAGCACCGGGCGCTCTTCTTCGGACGCGAGGGCGACATCCGCGCCGTGCTGGAGCGCCTGCGCACGCGGCCGCTGGTGCTCGTCGCTGGCGACTCCGGGACGGGCAAGTCCTCGCTGTGCCGCGCGGGCGTGCTGCCCCGGGTGGCGGCCGGAGACCTGGGCGACGGGCGCGAGCCGCACGTCGTCACGCTGTGGCCCGGCCACCGCCCGCTCGAAGCGCTGGCGGCGGCGCTCGCGCCGGTGTTGGGGCGAAGGGAGGCGGAGCTCGTCACCGCCCTCACGGACACGCCGGCCTGGCTGGGACAGGCGCTGCGCGAGACGCATGGACGCGGGCGGGGGCTGCTGCTCTTCGTCGACCAGTTGGAGGAGCTGCTCACCCTCGCCGACCCCGGCCAGGCGGCGCACTTCGCCCGACTCCTGGGAGAGCTGGCCCTGCCGTCGCCCGGAGTGCATGTGCTGCTGGCGGTGCGGGGCGACTTCCTCACGCGCCTGTGCGCGCTCCCGGGTCTGGGGGAAGAGGCGGAGCGGGCCCTCTACATCCTCCGGCCCCTGTCGCCGGAGGGCGTGCGCGAGGCCATCATCGGCCCGGCCCGTGCGCGAGGCGTGGCCTTCGAGTCGCCGGAGCTGGTGCGGACGCTCGTCGACTCCACGGCGCATGGCGTGGGCAGCCTCCCGCTGCTCCAGTTCGCGCTCGCCGAGCTGTGGGAGCGCCGCGACGCCGCCCGGGGCCGCATCACGCGCTCGGCGCTGGAGGCGATGGGCGGCGTGGCCGGAGCGCTGTCCCGGCATGCGGACGGCGTGCTCGCGCGCATGAGCTCCGCGGAGCATGCGGCGGCGAGGCGGCTGTTGCTCCAACTGGTGACGGCGGAGGGCACGCGCATCGAGCGCAGCGCGGAGGACCTCGCGGACGCCTCGGATGACATCTCCCGCGCGGCGCTGCGTGTGCTCGTCGAAGGCCGGCTGTTGCACACGCGCACGGTGAGCGACCTGCCGCGCTGGGAGATTGCCCACGAGTCGCTCATCGCGAGCTGGGGCACGCTGCGCGACTGGCTGGACGACGACATCGGGCACCGCGTGCTGCGCAAGCGCGTGGAGGCGGCCAGCGCGGAGTGGGACCGCCTGCGCCGCTCCAGCGAGGCCCTCTGGGGTCAGCGCCAGTTGGATGAGGTGCGGGTGCTGGAGCCCGTCACCCTGGGCGCCCGGGAGCAGGCCTTCCTCCGGGCATCCCACCGGGCCGTGCGCCGCGCGCGCTGGGGACGGGGCCTCACCGCGCTCGTGCTCGCGCTCGCCGTCCTCGCGTCCTACGTCGGCCTCCGGCTCCAGGCGTACCTGGAGGACTCGCGCTTCATCGCCGCGGAGCTGGGCACCGCGAAGGAAGCGCTGGCCTCGGGCCGCACCCTCGCCGCGAGGGCGCTCGCGAACCGCGTGGAGTCGCTGGCCATGTTCGACGGCCGGCCCCCCTCCTCGCTGGGCCCGGAGACCGCGACGGATGCCACGGGCCTGCGCAGCGCCGCGGAGAAGCGCTGGACGGAGACGCTCGCCCTGCGCGACCAGGCGGAGGCCGCCTTCACCCGCGCCAGCCGGAGCCTGGAGCGAGGCCTGGACCGCGACCGCCACCATCTCGACACGCGCCGGCTCATCGCGCAGGTCCTGGCCGAGCGCGTCCTCCTCGCGGAAGCGTTCCACCAGCGCCACGAGCGCGACGCGTGGCTCCAGCGCTTGGAGCAGGAGGTGGACTCAGCGAAGGAGGGCGAGGCCTCCCTGCGGCGGTTCCGCGAGCCCGCGGAGCTGACGTTCGAAAGCACTCCACCGGGGGCCCGCGTGTCCATCACGCGCGTCCTCCGGCGCGACGGGCCGTTCCGCCGCGAAGCCGTTCCGGGCACCGGAGGCTCGCGCTTCGTCCTCCCGGAAGGTTCCTACCTGCTCCACGTCACGCAGCCGGGACGGGTGCCCATGGACGTCCCGGTGTTCCTCGGACACGGCGAGCGTGAAGCGTTGCGCCTCACTCTCCCCACCCAGGTGCCCGAAGGCTACGTCTACATCCCGCCGGGCTGCTTCCTCCTGGGCAGCGCCGAGCCGGAGGTGGTGCGCCGCTTCACCTTCAGCCCGCCCATGCATCGCTACTGCCTCACCGGCGGCTATCTGGTGGGCCGCGACGAGGTGACGTTCGGAGACTGGCTGACCTACCTGGAAGACCTGCCGCCGGACGCGCCCGCGAGGCGGATCCTCGAACAGCCGCACTTCGGCGACGGAGGCACCATCACGCTGCGGTGGCGTCAGGGCACGGGCTGGGTCTTCACCTTCCACCGCACCCGCGAGGAGTTCCGCACCGCGAAGGAAGGCGAGCCCCTGCTCTACGCGGAGCGCACGCGGCACGCGAGCGTCGACTGGAAGCAGCTGCCGCTGTCCGGCGTCTCCGCGCAGGACCTGGAGGGCTACTTCTACTGGCTCCACCGGACGAAGCGGCTGCCGGGAGCGCGCCTGTGCGGCCAGCACGAATGGGAGTACGCGGCCCGGGGCGCGGACGGCCGCCGCTATCCGCACGGCGACCAGCTCCAGCCTGACGACGCCAACATCGACGCGACATATGACCGGCGGCCGTTGGCCTTTGGCCCGGACGCGGTGGGAACGCATCCCGCGTCGGTGAGCCCGTTCGGCCTGCGGGACATGGCGGGCAACGCCTACGAGTTCACGCGCTCCGTGACGCCGGAGTTCGGCAGCGTCGTGCTCCGGGGAGGCTCCTGGTATTACGACTCGTTCGTCGCGGCGAGCGCCGACCTGTCCCCCGGTGACGCGACCGCGCGGGACGTCCGCATCGGCGTGCGCGTCTGTGCTTCGTTCGACCCGCGCTGAAAGAGCGGCTCAGCCAATCACATACACGCGGTTCTGGATGCCGTCCTCGGTGACATGGCGGTCCAGGCGCATCCCCAGCCGCTCCGCCACGCGGACGGACGCGGTGTTCTCCGGGTGGATGATGGCCACCAGGGGAACCCGCGGCAGGTGACGGGCCGCCAGCGCCAGCGCGACGCGAGACACCTCCGTGGCGTACCCGGAGCCCCAGGTCTCGGGCGTGAAGCGGTAGGCCAGGTTGAGCACGCGCTGGCCCTCCAGCTCCTTGTGGCGCAGGCCGCCCAGGCCCACGATGACGCCGGGCGCTTCGAGCCGCTCCACCAGCCAGTACCCCACGCCGTCGCGCGCCCAGTCCTCCAGCCAGATGCCCAGGATCCGCCGCGCGTCGTCCAGCGTCTGCATGTAGCCGCGGCGGCTGAACCGGTTCGTTGTTGGATCCGAGTGGAGGGTGAAGACCGCGTCCAGGTCGTTTTCGCGAACAGCGCGGAGCAGCAGCCGGTCGGTGGTCGTGCGTTCGAAGTGCTGAAACATGCCGGACAGCTTACGTGAACCAATCCCAGTCGATGCCGTCCGGAAGCGGAGACGGCGCCCCGCGGCGCCGGGCGGAGATCTCCTCGCGCCAGGCAGCCCGCCCGCCCGGGAGCGGCCAGGCGCGCGAGACGGTTCCCCTGGGGTCGGGGGTGAAGTTGAGCAGCAGCATGCGGTTGACGCGGTCGACGGTCTCCGGCGTCGCGCCCGCGCGCAGCTGGAACTCCGCGCTGAACAGGGCGCCCTCTTCGCGGACAGTGCTCGCGGTATTCCGCGGGGTGACGAAGGGCCACAGCCCCAGCAGCGGTGGCTCCACGCCTTCGAGCAGCGCCGCGTGCAGCCGGTCATGGCCATCCAGCACCAGCCACTTCGCCAGGATGTCCACGTAGAGCAGCAGCACGGGCGGCGACGTCCCGTCCCGTGCGCGCTTGCGCCAGCTCTTCACGCGTCCATCCTCCGCTGAAGAGGGCGCGCGCAGTCCGAGCACGACCCCCGGAGTGTGTTCGGTCCGCGCGTCCCACCAGTCCTCATTCCAGGCGTGGAGGAACCGAGTCACGGCGGACAGTGAGTGCGGCGGCATCGGCGGCTGACCGAAGCCCCATTCCATGGGGGAGACAGGATGCCGCTCCGACTTCTCCGCGGCGATGGCGCGCACGGGGCGCAGACACCAGGATCCGGCGTGGAGCACCGACAGTGGGGACTCCACGAGCGCACGCGCCACCCGCCACGCCCAGGCCTCCCACCAGGGCCCGGTGCCTGGCGCGGCCTCCACGGCCCGGACCTCGGGCGCGGACAGGGCTGGCATGACCTGGGGAACAGGGGCCGTTCCCCGGAGGAACGCAGCGCGGTCCCAGTAGGAATCGATGCGGGCCCAGAGCAGCGTCTGTCCCGCGCCGCGCAACCGGATGCGGTAGTCGGGAGCCGCCTCCAGGTGCACGGAGGGCCGCCGCGCCCAGCGGCCCGTGGCGGGGACGTGCAGCAGCAGACCGGGGCCAGGGGTTTCCAGTCCCCAGCTCCGGGTGTCATCGGCGACGATGGAGACTCCCGCGTTCATGCGCCGCGCTCCTTCAGATGCCCGGCTCACACGGGCTGCTGGAGCGTAACCGACCGCACGCCAGGCATGCGGCCGTGCACGAACGCCTGCCTCCCCCTGCCGTCCCGCGCGGGCCGCCTCCATCTTGGAGGCAGGAGGTGATTCGCGATGGCGGACAAGATTCTCGAGAAGCAGCACGAGCACGAACGCGAGCAGGAGCGCGAGCGGCTGCGCGAGCAGGAGCAGAAGGACCTGGCGGTGGAGTCGCATCGCGGCGCCCGTCCCCTGGAGGGCTACGCGGGAGGCCACACCACGTGGACCGGCGACCAGGACGATGAGGCCGCGGCCCGCGTGCACGCAGGTGACGCCGAGGCCTCCCAGGAGGCCAGTGAGCGGCAGGCCCGCCTGGAGCCGCCCGAGCCCGACGCCGAGGACGACGTCGGCCTCCGCCGCGAATAGCCGCCCTCCGCGGGCTTCCACACCCCAGCGCGCCGCGGACCGCCAGGGTCAGGGCGCGCAGTAACGCACGGACTGGAGGGTATGGGTTTCTGCCGGCGTGTTGGTGGCGGTCATCAGGAGCGCCCCCATCCAGTGTCCGGGGAGTTCCTGCATCAGCACCCATTGCGAGAAGCGGTGCAGGGGCATGGGGCCAGGTCCCGGGCTCCAGTCCGCCGCGATGCCGTTCGGTCCCAGGGCCCAGAACCGGCCTTCCCAGTTGAAGAGAGAATCGTCCGTCTTCTCAGGCGACACAGAGTGCACGGCGAGCCAGGCCATCTGGAGCCCGCGTGAAGTCATGGTGGCACCGAACCACGGCGTGTCGCCCTCGCTCGCGGTGGCGAGCGTTGCCGGAACGCCTCCGGTGAAGAGGGACCGGACCTGCTTGAGCTGATGAGGACGGGCCGACGTCTCACGATAGAGCAGCAGTGGCTCACCAGGGGTGCCGCCTGCCCCCGGAGCCGAGCTCAGCAACGTGGCCGTGGGCGAATTCCCCACGTCGAGCGCTCGCTCCCCGCTCATGGCCGCCAGCTCCGAGTTGTAATGCCAGAGCCGGATGCGTGACTGGGATTCCGGACCGTGGTCCTCCACCACCATCACCAGGAACCCTCCATCCCCGAGCGCCAGCGCGGCCGGAGTGGAGAGAAGGACGTGTTCCTGTGTCCTGAAGAGGATCCAGGGTCCGCTCAACCGCTTTCCGTCCGCATCCACGACCAGCCCCTGCGTCTCCCTGTAATCCTCCGTCACCACGTTCCACACCACCGCGAGCCGCTGCCCGTCCAGGGACACGGCCACCCCCGCGTGGACCGGGAACTGGGGGTATTCGAGAATGACGACGCCTCCCGGGGGGCCGACGGGATTGCCCTGCTCGTCGAGCTGAACGAGGCGTCCTTGCGAGACGGCGGACGGGCTCATGTACCGGCCCACATAGACAAGCGCCGGTCCGCGCGAGGTCCGAACCAGGCGGACCGACGTGACCGGATCAACGCCGGGCGCCACGGGCACCTGCGTCGTGGCCTGCAGCGCCAGGGATTCATCGAGACGACGAATCTGGACCGTGTCCTGTCCCGCCACGGACACCACGAGGGAGCCCCCTGCCACGGGCAGGCTGTCCACGAGGCCTCCGGTCGGGGGCGTCCCCAGGGGAGCGACCTCCGCCCAGGTGGCCGGATCCGCCACGCCGTCACAGTCGTTGTCCAGACCGTCGCAGCGCGTCTCCGCCGCCTCGTAGTCCGCGCCGTAGGAGCGCGCCGTGCACACGGGCTCATAGGCGCCGTCCACCATCGCCCGCTTCGCCCCCGCGCACACGCCATGGGTCTTCTCACAGGGCAGGGCTTCCGCCACGCCACTGTCCACCGTCCCCGCGTCGTCCGTGACGCCTGCGTCGACGGTGACGCCGGCATCCACTTCCGTGCCGGCATCCGGTGGCGTCGTGGACGAATCACAGCCCGCGAGCAGCAGGGCCATCACCAACGACACGGGTCCCAACGACATCATTCGCGAATGCATGGTCCCTCGCATCAAGGCGCGCAGTAGCGCAGCGAACGCAGGGTGTAGGTCCGGGGAGTGTCCGTGGCGGTCATCGTGAGCGCCCCCAGCTGATGCCCCGCCAGCTCATGCAGCCTCACCCATGACGAGGTGCCGTTCATGGGCATGGACTCAGTGCCGGGAGTCCAATCCTTCACGACGCCGGTCGCGCTCCGCCCCCAGAGCCGCCCTTCGACACCGAAGGCGGCATCCCCGCCGGGGTTGGAAACGAAGAGCATGGAGAGCCACGCCAGCTGGAGTCCCCGAGAGGTCATCGTCGCGCCGAACAGGGCGGTCTGGCTCTGCTTCGTCGCGGTCAGGCTCTCCGCCATGCCCTGGTTGAAGAGGGACCGCGCCTGGAAGAACTGGGGAGTGAGTCCATTCGGCTCCCGGTAGAGCAGCGTCGGCTCGCCCGCGCCGCCCTCTTCCAGGGGAGCCGCCAGCATCAGCCTGGGAGCAGCCGCGTACTTCACGGTGAGGATGCGCTCGTCCCCCACGGACAGGAGCTCGCGGTCGTAACGCTGCAGCCAGACGCGCGTGTCATCGAACGAGCCCGCCTTGTTCTCGTTCGCCTTCACCAGGAACCCGCCATCCCCCAGGGCCAGCACCTCCGCCGCGGAGAGATCCAGCGAGTCCGACCGGTGCAGCACACGGGGAGCCGCCAGGACCTGGCCGGCGGGGTCCACGGTCATGCCCTGCACCTCGCGGGCACCGGCGAGTTCCCACGTCCAGATCACCGCGAGCCGCTCGCCATCCAGGGAGGGGGCCACGTGTCCATTCGCCCAGGTGTAGGGCCCTTCGAAGAGGACGACGCTCTCTCCGACGGGAGCGCCCAGCTCATCCAACTGCACGAGGCTCCCCCGGGTGAAGTAGCTCGGCTCTGAGTACACGACGATGGAGAAGAGCGCCGGCCCGCGAGCGGTCCGCAACAGCTGGGTCCTCGACACGCGAATGGGCGCGGGCGACAGCGGCAGGGTCGCCGAGCCCTTCAGGGTCAGGGAGGCATCGAGCCGGAGCATCTCGATGGCCGACTGGCCGTTGGAGGAGACGAACAGGAAGCCTCCTTCCACGGGCAGGCTGTCCGCCCACCGGTCATCAGGAGCCCACTGCAACGGCGCGACATCCGCCCACGTCGTTGGATCCGTCACACCGTCGCAGTCGTTGTCCAGGCCGTCGCAGCGCATCTCCGACGCCTCGTAGTCCGCGCCATAGGAGCGCGCCGTGCACACGGGCTCATAGGCCCCGTCCACCCACGCGCGCTTCGCTCCCGCGCACACGCCCTGGGTCTTCTCGCAGGGCGCGCCTTCCGGGACGCCGCTGTCCACCGTTCCCGCGTCCGCGACGCCCGCGTCGCCGGTGGTGCCCGCATCCGTCCCGGCATCCACCTGCGTGCCGGCATCCTGCTCGGGGCCCGACGGGCTCGTGGAGGATCCACAGCCCGAAACCAGCAGGGCCACCATCAACGACAGGCTTCCCCACAACCCGCCCCACGACGTCATCCGCGATTGCATGTTCCCCTCTTCGTGCTGCCCTGATCCGACAGGTCCCAGTGCCCAAACGGTATCACGCACCCCCGCGCAGCACCGTGAGCCCCCGCAGGAAGTCCTCCGGCAGCGGCGACTCCACCTGGATGAGCTGGCCCGTCGCGGAGGACGGCACTTCCAGCCGCCACGCGTGCAGGGCCTGCCGCCCCACCGCGAGCGCCGCCGGATGCTTGCGCGCCTCCTCCGTGCCGTAGAGCGAATCTCCCAGGACCGGGAACCCGGCCTCCGACAGCTGCACGCGGATCTGATGCGTGCGCCCCGTGTCCAGGTCGATGTCCAGGAGCGCTCCCTCCCGGAACCGCTCGCGCACCGTGAACGTCAGTGCTGCCCGGCGAGCGGAGGGCACACGGGTCGTGAAGCGGCGCGGATCCTTCGGGTCCCTCGCGTACGGTCCTTCCAGGTGCCCCGTGTCCGGCGGACGGCCCAGCACCAGCGTCTGGTAGCGCTTGTCCACGCGCTTCTCCTGGAACGCCTTCAGGAGCGCAGCCACCGCGTCATCCGTCCGGGCCAATGCCAGACATCCGCTCGTCTCGCGATCCAACCGGTGCACCACGCCCGGCTGGACCACGCCCTCCACGTCGAACGGCGGGCACCGCGCCGCGAGCAGCCCCACCACCGACGCCGCCCGCCCTTCCGGCTCCACCACCAGCCCCGGCGGTTTGGCCACGATGACGAGCGCCGCGTCGTCGTACAGCACCGGCAGCTCCGGGCCTTCCAATGAGGCATGAGGCGACGGCCGGGGCTCCGGCGTCTCCAGGGTGAGCTCCTCGCCGCCCCACAGCTTGCGCGTGGCCTGCGCCTTCTTGCCCCGGATGCGCACGCGCCCTGCGTCCAGCATCGCTCGGGCCCGCTCCGGCGTGAGGCCCGGGACGTGCTTCGTCAAGAACCGGTCGAGCCGCTCGCCGGCAATCTCCCGGGGAACCACGAGAACCTTGAGCCGCGTCATGTCTTTCCCCGTCTCCCAAGGCAGCCAGGGAGTCAACCACCGTGTAGGCGTGCGCCCACCGAGCATGCGTCAGGGACGCGCAGTAGAACGAGTGTCTCCGTGGCCACCTCCCTGTTCTCACCTTCGGGCTCCGCCCGAGCCCTGTCTCATCGCGACTTCACCCTTCTCTGGCTGGGCACGCTCGTGTCCAACATCGGCACGTGGATGGAGTCCGTGGCCCTGGGGGTCTACGTCACGCAGGTGACGGGCCAGGCCGCATGGACGGGCGGAGTCGCCGCGCTGACGCACCTGCCTTCGTTGGTGCTCGCGCCGCTGGGGGGTGCGCTCGCGGACCGCTTCGACCGGCGCACCTTCATGGCCGTGTGCGTGTGCATGCAGGCGCTGCTGGCCGCGCTGCTCACGGTGCTGGCCGGCACGGACAACCTGTCGGTGCCGTGGGTGGCGGTCCTCTCGCTGCTCAACGGCGCGTTCAGCACGCTGGTCATCCCGTGCGCCACGGCGCTCACCGTGGCGGTGGTGCCCTCGGAGGACCTGCACAACGCGCTCAGCCTGGACTCGGCGCAGTTCAACCTGGGCCGCATCATCGGGCCCGTGCTGGCCGCGCTCGTGCTGACGAAGGTGGGCATCGAGGGGGCGCTGTTCGTCAACACGCTGTCCTTCCTCGCCGTGCTGCTGGCGCTCGCGGGGATGCGCGGCACGTCGAGCACCCTGCCCTCCAAGGTGGAGGCGCTGTGGGACGGCATCATGCGCGGCGTGCGGCTGGCGTGGACGGATCCGGGCATCGCGCTCGCGCTGGGCTCCGGGGCGTTGGTGGGTTTGCTCATCTCCCCCTTCGTGGGCCTGGTGCCGGTGTTCGCGTTGAAGGTGCTGGGTGGGGATGCGACCACCACGTCCATGCTGCTCACGGCGCAGGGGACGGGCGCGGTCATCGCGGCGTTCGGCTCCGGAGCCCTCGTCGCGAGGATGGGGCGGCAGGCCTTCCTGGAGGCGGCGCTGCTGCTCGTGGGGCTGTGCTCCGCCGCGTACTGGCTGTCACCGTCGCTGCCAGTGGCCCTGGTGACGCTGTTCATCCTGGGCGCGGTGTACCTGGTCGCCTTCACGGGCCTGAAGACGGTGTGCCAGGCACGCACGCCGCCGGAGCTGCAGGCGCGCGTGAGCAGCCTGTTCCTGCTCCTGGTGAACGCGGGCTACATCCTGGGCGTCTGGGGACAGGGCGCGCTGTCGGACCGGGTGGGCGTGCGGCCCATCACCGCGGGCTGTGCCCTGCTCTTCTTCGGCATCGTGGTGGGGATGCGGACCCTGCGTGCCCGGGGTCTGGCCGCGCTGGGCACCTGAGCCTTCAGCCTCCCGAGGTCCCCTTCACCGGCAGGAGCGCCAGCACGCGAGCGAGCACCGCGACGCCCTCCTCGTACTCCGGCAGGTCGATGTGCTCGTTGGGCGTGTGGTCCAACGCCGCGTCGCCGGGGCCATACGCCACCGTGGGCACGGCCCACGTGGAGGCCACGGTGTTCCAGTCGGACGTGCCCGTCTTCAGGCGCAGCGTGGGCTTCACGCCGCGCTCGCGGATGGCCTGTTTGAAGACGCGGGAGAGCGCGTCGTTGCCATTGGTGGACACGGCGTTCTTCCGAGCCACGGTGCGCACCGTCACGGTGGGCACGGTGGCCAGCGCCGCGAGCAGTGCCTCGGTGTCCGTGGACGGGCCGGTGCGGATGCTCACGGCGGCCGTGGCCCATTCCTCCGTCTCCGTGGCGCCGGTGTGGAAGGCGTTGAGGGAGGGAAGGTTCTGCTCGAAGAGGGACGGGCGCTCGCGGTTCCAGTCGTCACACAGGCGCTTGAGTGCGTTCCACGCGTCGATGACGTGCTCGGCTGCGGCGCGGTAGTCGCGGCTCGCGGTGTGGCGGCGGCTGGCGCGGTGCTCCAGGTCCAGGCGCAGCAGTCCCTTGTAGCCGATGGTCACCGCGTGCGCGCCGCTGGGCTCGCCGTTGATGACGAAGTCCGGGGCGTACTGGTCGCGCACATGAAGGGCGCCTCGAGTGATGGCGACCTCCTCCTCCACGCAGCCCAGGAGCAGGAACTGCTTGCCGGCGCGCTCCGAGTCGTCCAGCAGCTCCACGGCTTCAATGAACGCGCACAGCGGGCCCTTCGCGTCCACCGCGCCCCGGCCGTAGAGCTTCTGTCCCTCCAGCCGCACGGGCACTTCTCCGGGCACGGTGTCGATGTGGCCCAGGAACGCGATGACGGTGTCCCCGTCCCCGTAGCGAGCGACGGCGTTGCCCACGGCGTCGGTGTGCGCCCGCCAACCGCGCGTGCCCAGCCGCTCCACCAGCGCTCCAGCGAAGGAGGCCTCCTGGTGGCTGGGGCTGTACTGCTCCACCATCCACCGCAACAAGTCGACGCCTGGCTCACGCGCCCGCATCCGCCCTGCCTCCATCGCGAAGGGTGAACTTCGTGCCGCCCGCCTCCTCCAGCGCGGAGAACACCGGCCGTGCCACGCGCGACGCGCTCACGTACGCGGAAGGGACTCCGCCCTGCAGCGCCCGGCGCACGGCCTCCAGCTTGTAGCGCATGCGCCCGCCCGCCAGCGGCATGCAGCCCTCCACGTCGTCGCTGGAGCGCACCAGCGAAGCGGGGTCCTTTGGATCCGCGAGCAGCCCCGGCACGTTGGAGAGGATGACCAGGGCCTTCGCGCCCAGCGCCGCCGAGATGGATGACGCCACGTGGTCCGCGTCCACGTTCACGAGCACGCCGTCCTCCGTCACCGCGGGAGGACACACGACGGGCACATAGCCGCCATCCAGCAGCGTGCCCAGGAGCGCCGCGTTCACCGAGGACACCTCACCGGCCAGATGTTCGCGGTCGATGCGCATCCGCCCGTCGGCGTCCTGCAACTTGAGCGGAGGCCGGCGACGCGCGGTGAGCACGCGGCCGTCCGCACCGCACAGGCCCAGCGCGGTGACGCCCTTCGCGAGCAGCGCCAGCACCACGGCCTTGTTGACCTCGCCCACCCACGCCATGGTGAGCGCGCGCAGCGTGGGCGCGTAGGTGAGGCGCACGACGTTGCCGTTCGCGGTGGTGGCCTCCGGGCGCGCCATGCCCAGCGAGCCCAGGAGCCGCTCACCCGCCTCCGAGCCTCCGTTGACGACGACGACGCGTTCACCCTGGCGGACGAGCTCTACGATGTCCGAGCAGACGTTCTCCAGGTCCACGCCCGCCGCGCCGCCAATCTTCACGACGACGGGACGGCGGGGCGAGGCGTCGGGGGTGGCGCTCATCCGATGACGCTCGCGCCACCGTCCACGAGTTGCACGGTGCCGGTGATGAAGGAAGCGCGCACACTGGCAAGGAACACGGCAGCCGCGGCGAACTCCTCCGGGAGCCCCACGCGCTTGAGCGGAATGTGCGCGCCCATGGCACGAAGGCCCGCCTCCACGTCACCCGCATTACCCGCGGTGCGCTCCACCGGAGGCGTGCGCATGTAGCCCGGCGCCAGCACGTTGACGGTGATGCCGGCGTCACCCAACTCCTGCACCAGCGCGGCGGAGAAGCCGACGATGCCCATGCGAGCGAAGCCGGACAGCGCGAAGCGGGCCACCGGCCGGTGCACCGTCTCCGAGGTGATGAACAGCAGGCGTCCCCATCCGGCCTTCTTCAGGTGCGGGAGCGCCGCGAGCGCCAGGGAGATGGGCGGAAGCAGCACCGCGTCCGAAGCGCTCCGGTACGCATCCACGCCGAAGGTGGAGGCCGCACCCGGAGGAGGACCGCCACTGTTGGTGACGACGACGTGCAGCGCGCCCAGCTTCGCCACCACATCATCCACCCAGCGGCGCACGTCCGCGTCGTCCTTCACGTCCACGCGAGTCGCCAGCACCCGGCCGCCCCGGGCCACGGACTTGAGCCGAGCCTCCGCCTGGGCCAGACGGTCCGTGTCCCGAGCACCGATGGCGACATGCGCGCCCTCCTTCGCCAGTTCCTCCGCGACAGCGAGCCCCAGGCCGCTGGAGCCACCAGCGACGAGCGCGACCTTGTTGGCGAGTCCCAGTTCCATCCGCGTCCCTCCAGAAGTTGGCGCACGGCCGCCGCCAAACGAGCACACCCCACGTCACTGAACCGCACCTGCGCGGGTCGAGCCATTCCAGCCCGGCCCCGCACGACATCCGCTCCACCGACCGCACCACGATCCGGCCCCGCCGAACCCCGCCCGGCACACGTCATCTCCGACCAGGCCCCGCGCCGACGACTGACCCGTCGCGGCAGGCCCAGACACTATCCCTGCCACTTCGAGCCGGACGGAGCCAGGTTGAGGGAGCCCTCTCCCCACCCCTGCCCGGCCGTCCCTCGTGAGCCCGCCCGCGCCGACGTACGGCCCGCAAGCCTCCCGGACGGCCCTGCGCTCCTCCCGCCCGGCTCAGCCCAAACCTGTCCAACTGTCCGACAAGAGTCCGCGGCCCGGCAGGAGCGGGCAGCCCCTCCAGCGACGGCGTTCCAAAACCTGTCCGACTGTCCGACAAGAGTCCGCGGCCCGGCAGGAGCGGGCAGCCCCTCCAGCGACGGCGTTCCAAAACCTGTCCGACTGTCCGACAAGAGTCCGCGGCCCAGATGAACCAGCAGCCTCCCGGCTGCGGTGCGCCAAAACCGGTCCGACTGTCCGACAGGTTTCGGCGGCCCAGATGAACCAGCAGCCTCCCAGCCGCGGTGCGCCAAAATCGGTCCGACTGTCCGACAAGAGTCCGCGGCCCAGATGAACCAGCAGCCTCCCGGCCGCGGTGCGCCAAAACCGGTCCGACTGTCCGACAGGTTTCGGCGGCCCAGATGAACCAGCAGCCTCCAGCCACGGTTCTCCAAGACCTGTCCGACTGTCCGACAGGTTTCCTCGGCTCGGGCGGGACGAGGTCCCGGGCCCCGGTTCTTCAAAACCTGTCCGACTGTCCGACAGGTTTCCTCAACTCGGGCGGGACGAGGTCCCGGGCCCCGGTTCTTCAGAACCTGTCCGACTGTCCGACAGCTTTCCGCTGCCCGGATGGTGCGGCCGACCCCAGCCACGGGCCCCCGAGCCTGTCCGACTGTCCGACAGGTTTCCTCGGCTCGGGCGGGACGAGGTCCCGGGCCCCGGCTCTTCAAAACCTGTCCGACTGTCCGACAGGTTTCCGGAGCCTGGCTGGCCCGAAGGCTCCCCACCACGGACCTCCGAACCTGTCCGACTGTCGGACAGGTTTTTTCGGTACGCCTCCGACGGGGGGCTGGCCGGACTCTCGCCTTCGCATCCGCAAGGACAGGGGTCATGTCCGGAGGCTCAGGAACGGGGCTCCGCGCCCGCACCCGGCGCGGCCCCTCCGATGGGAGCTCGCCGTGCGCCTCTGAAGTACCCGTACTTCGCCATCAGCGGCCACGCGAGCGCCACGGTGAGCGCCTTCGCTCCGGAGGCCAGTTCCCCCTTCCACGCGTCGTCCTCGCCGCGCAGGAGCGTGGGACCACTGCGGAAGCGGTCCGGGTTGCCGGTAACGGTGTGGTTCTTCCCCAGCATTACCGTGCGACCCTTCACCGGGTTCTGCGTGCGTGGCACGCCCGCCAGGTCCAGCACCGTGTCCACGGCGCGGTCCGGCGCGGCGATGAAGTCCTCGTAGCGCAGGAAGAGCGACTGCGCGGGGAACCTCCGCGTCACCTCCTCCGACGCGGCGTTGAAGCCCAGCCAGTACGCAGTGCTGCGCGCGGCGGACATGGGGACGACGTACTGCTTCGTCTTCGTCCACGAGTGCGTCACCGCGCGCGGATCACGCACCAGGTGCAGATACAGCGGCCGGATGCCCTCCACGCGCGGCAACAGCGCCGCCTCGGACGGGAACTTCCCGCTGTCCACCAGCACCGAGCTCCCCGTCGCCCTCGCGATGGTGCGGTACGTCCGCGCGAGGAAGTCCGCGTGCGATTGGAGCGCGTGCGAATCCCCCGCCTCGTCCAGCACCCGCAACGTGTGCCGCGTGCGCACGGCGGCCTGCTGCCTGAGCACCACCTCCGCCGCATGCGCGCGCGGCGTCAGGCCCGCCGGCACGTCGGAGGTCAACACCGTGTTCCAGATGCCGCACTCCAACAGCTGCTGGCCGCAGCCGCACAACGTGTTGGAGCCGTTCCCGTACGCGTTCTTCCAGAGGAAGCTCAGCTCCCCCACGTGGAAGAAGCCCGGCACCTCGTTGAGGACGTTGCCCAGGATGGTGCTGCCGCTGCGGCACCAGCCGGTGATGTAGAGGACCGTGAGCTGCGCGCCCTCGCCCTTCGCGCTCGCGGAGGCCATCAGGTCAGCGACGCCACGAAGAAGTGGGTGGGCAGGTGCACCGCGAGCGTCGTGTAGACCTCGCCGTAGGCGGCCAGTCCCTCGCGCGGGAAGATGCCCGGCGGCGGCTCCGCGAACCGGATGACCGAGCGCTGGCTGTCATACAGCGTCGCCGCGGCGGTGAAGTCCCCGACAATGATGGTGCCCGGGTTCACCATGCGCGTGCGGCACAGGCGGATGCCCATGGCGGCCAGGTCCGACAGGAGCGTCTGCTGGCCCACCAGGTGCTCGTAGAAGTCCAACGAGTTGATGACGATGCCGTCCGCGGACCCGCCCATCTGCTCCACCTGCGCGCAGGCGTTGAGCAGCGAGGCCACCGCGTTCTTCTTCGCCGGCAGCCGCACGATGCCCGGCGTGTGCAGCAGGCCCCGCACGCCGTCCCCGCCCTTGCCGATACACAGCGCCTGGTTCTCCGCCGTGTTCAGCCGCACCAGCAGCCGGAAGTCGATGAACTGCGCCAGCGACTGGGAATCCTCCAGCAGGTTGCGCGGCACTTGAATCCACGCGCGCGTGGGCTTGAGCGCCTGCGTGTCCTGGTGGAACTCGAAGCCTGCCTCCGGGCGCAGGTCCACGTCCTGCACCGGTCCGGTGGGCTTCGTCTGGGGGTGCGTCTCGTACCAGAAGGGGACAGGGTCGCGCTCCGCCTTGGCCGTCTTGAACATGCCGCGCACCGCGATGCGCGGACGGCGCTTGAAGCCGGGGAACGCGTCCACGATGGACGTGTCGTAGTCCACGTGCGCCTTCGCGCCGTGCTTCTGGACCGCGGCCGCGAACACCTCGCCAGGGGATTTCGTGCTCAAGCTCATGGGGTGCGGCTCCTCGGAATGAAAAGCGGTCTAGAGCGGATGCAGGCCCCGGAAGCCCAGCCCTTCCGTCTCCGGGCGGCCCAGCATCAGGTTCAGCGCATGCACCGCCGTACCGGCGGCGCCCTTCACCAAATTGTCGATGGCCGCGTTCACCACGATGCGGCCCCGCTCCGCGTCCACGTCCACCGACAAGTCACAGTGGTTCGTGCCCAGGAGCGGCCCGGGCTCCGGGAACGGCGACAGGGACGCACTGGGCCGCAGCAGCCGCACGAAGGGCTTCTCGCGGTAGCGCGTGGCGATGGCGCGCACCACCTCCGACTCCTCCACCGGTCGCGCCGCGAACGCGTGCACCGTCGCGAGGATGCCGCGCACTCCCGGCACCGCCGTGGCGCTGAAGTGGATGGTGGGCTGCTGTCCGGTGACGCGCGCCACCACGCCCTCCAACTCGCCCGTGTGCCGGTGGCCCACCGGCTTGTAGCAGCGCAGCGCGTTCGCCCGCTCCGGGTGGTGCGAGGAGCGGTCTGGCGTGGAGCCGCCTCCAGACGAACCCGTCTTCGCGTCCACCACCAGCACGTCCGGACGCACGAGCCCCGCGTGCAGCAGCGGCAGCAGTGCCAGGAGTCCCGCGTGAGCCATGCAGCCGGGCACCGCGACGTGGCGCGCATTCGTCAGCGCCTCGCCCATCCACTCCGGAAGCCCGTAGACGAACGCGGGCACGTCATCCGGGCGCGGGTGCTTGCCGTACCAGCGCGCGTGCCCCGCGGCGTCCAGGCGGAAGTCCGCGCTCAGGTCCACCACCCGCTCCGCCAGCCGCGACACCTTCGGCCAGCGCTGGAGCAGCTCGCCTTGCGGCATGCAGCTCACCAGCACGTCGCATGGCTCCAGCGCGTCATGCGGCGTGTAGCGCAGCGTCCCCACCCCGCGCAGGTGCGGATGCGGGAAGTCCAGGCGCTTGCCGGCGAACTGGCCGGAGGTGGCCTGCACCACCTCCACGGCCGGGTGCGCGAGCAACAGGCGCAGCACCTCGCCGCCGGTGTAGCCCGCGGCTCCCAGCACCGCCACGCGCACGCTCATCGCCGGGCTCCTCCGGCTCCGGACGCGACGTACTCCGCGATGAGGTCCGGCAGCGGGACGCCCGTCTCGTCGATGCTGCGCGCGAACTCCACGCAGTGGTTGATTTCGTTGACGTAGATGTCGCCGCCGCGCGTCTCCAGCAGGTCCACCGCCACCATGTCCCCGCCCACCGCCTCCGCCGCGGCCTCCGCCAGCTTCGCGTGCACCACCGGCACCTCGTAGCGCTCCGGCACGGCGCCTCGCGCGGTGTTGGTGATCCAATGCTCTGAGCGCCGCCTGAGGCCCCCCACCGCGCGGCCGATGACGTAGACGCGCAGGTCGTAGCCCGGCTTGTCCACGTACTCCTGCACCAGCGCCACGTGGTCCTGCGCGCCGCCGGTGCCGAAGCGCGTGGACAGCACGCCTTCCGCCGCGGAGCGCGAATCCAACCGGGCCACCATCCGGCCCCAGCTGCCCAGCACGGGCTTGGTCACCACCGGGTAGCCCTTCTTCTCAATCGCCTCCAGGCACGCGTCCTCGTCGAAGGCCACGAAGGACCACGGCATGGGCACGCCCTTCGCGGCCAGCGCGGCGCTGGTGAGCGCCTTGTCCCCACACAGTGAGATGGTCCTCGCGCTGTTGAGCACGCGCAGCCCCTTCATCTCCAGGAACGTGGCCAGGTAGCGCGCACGCGTGAAGGACATGCTGCGCATCAACACGGTGTCGGCCTCGGTGACGCGCTGCCGATCCATGGACAGCACCATCCCGGAGTCCTGCACCAGGTTGACGGCGCAGTCGCGCCTGCGCAGCGCCTCGAGGAGGAGCTTCTCCTCGGTGCGCACGCGCGTATAGACGAGGTCGACCTTGCGCATGGCGCGGGGCTACTCCCCCCAGTCTTCCTCGACCTCGGGAGCTTCCTCGAGCCGCAGCGGGTTGACGCCCACCACCTCCAGCTCGGCGGAACAGCCGCCACAGGAGAGCACCTCGCCCACCATCCGGTTGCCGCCCGGCACCGGCTGCGCGCACAGCGGGCACTGCTCCGGCGGCACGGACTGCGTCATCGGGTTCGGGTTCTGGACCTGCATGTCAGTCCCTCCTCGTTGCGGATTCCACGGCAAACACCGGGGTTCTTGGGAGCACTCCCAGGATGCGCTCGGCCACCTGCCCGCCCTCCAGCCCATGCCCCTTGAGCAGGGCCTCGTGCGAACCGGCGCGCGAGTCGTACCGGTCCTGCAAGCCCACGCGCAGCACGCGCCGCTGCAGGTCCAGCGAGCACACCGTTTCGCACACCGCGCTGCCCAGTCCGCCCAGCACGTTGTGCTCCTCCACGGTCACCAGGAGCCGCGTGCGCGCCGCCGTCTCGCGCACCGCCTCCTCGTCCAGCGGCTTCAGCGTGTGCACGTTGAGCACGCGCGCGGAGACACCTTGTGCATCCAGGAGCTTCGCGGCATCCAGCGCCACGGACACGCCCACCTCACCGTGCGCGAGCAACCCCACGTCGTCGCCCTCGCGCAGGAGCGCTGCGCGGCCCAGTTCGAACGGCGGGCGCGGGATGTCCAGCCGGGTGACGCGGTTGCGGCCCAGCCGCAGATACACCGGTCCGTCGTGCTGGAGCATCGCGCGCGTGGCGTGCACCGTCTCCAGGCCGTCCGCGGGCGACACCACGGTGAGGTTGGGCATCGCGCGCAGCACGGCCAGGTCTTCGATGGCGTGGTGCGTGGGGCCAAAGAAGGCGCCCGCCACGCCGCCGTAGTCGCACACCAGCTTCACGTTGGCGCGCGCATAGGCCAGGTTCAGCCGCACCTGCTCGCACGCGCGCATCACGCCGAACGCCGCGAAGCTGTGCGCGATGACCGTGTGTCCGCCGTGCGCCAGGCCACACGCCATGTCCAGCATGGTGGCCTCGCAGATGCCCAGGTTGAAGTAGCGCTGGGGGTGGCGCGCCTCGAACGGATCGCCTCCGCCGCCCAGGTCCGCCTCCAGGAAGACGACGCGCGCGTCCTCCTCCGCGAAGCGCGCCGCCGCGTGCCGGAACACCAGCCGGCTGGACAACTCCGGGTGCGCGGCGAGCCACGCCTCCGGCGCCCAGGCCAGGTCCACCGTCGACTCGAGCGACGCGCTCACTGGCCGTCCTCCCCCAGCGACGCGAGCGCCCGGCGCAGGTGCTCCGGCGAGAACACCGCGTAGTGCGGCCCCTTGCCCTTGAGCATCGGCACGCCCGCGCCCTTGCGCGTCCGCGCGACGATGGCGCGCGGACGTCCGCCCACGACGGGCGCCTCCAGCGCGGCCACCAAGGCGGGCAGGTCGTGCCCGTCCACCTCCAGCGACTGGAAGCCGAACGCGTCCAGCCTCTGCACCAACGCCTCCTGCGACAGGATGGCTTCGGTGGGGCCGTCGTTCTGTCCGCCGTTGCGGTCGATGATCAGCGTGAGGCCGGTGAGCTTGCGGTGCGACGCCACCTGGAGCGCTTCCCAGTTGGAGCCCTCGCCCATCTCTCCGTCGCCGCAGACGACGAAGGTGCGGTTGGGTTCCCCGCGCAGCACATGCCCGAGCGTCAGCCCCACACCCAACCCCAGCCCATGGCCCAGGCTGCCGGTGGCGAACTCCACGCCCGGCACCGCCGCGTTCACGTGGCCGGTGAAGATGCTGCCGTCCGCGTTGTACTCGCGCACCAGCGTCTCCACGTCCACGAAGCCGAACTCCGCCAGCGCCGCGTAGAGCCCCGCCGCAGCGTGCCCCTTGGACAGGATGAGGTGGTCGCGCTCCGGTGACTTCGGCGCGCGCGGATCCACGCGCATCACCCGGCCCAGCAGCGCCACCAGAATCTCCACCATCGACAGCGAGCCGCCCAGGTGACAGCCCGACGGCGTCGCCGCCAGCCGCACGATGGTCCGCCGGATCCGCAGGGCCCGCCGGGGCAGCAACGCCAGCCCCGCATCCGACGCGGCGCCCGCAACCCCGTCACTGGTGCGGGCAGGCGCCACCGGGCCACCGGAGGCCGTGGGTTCATCTGGCGTCCGCGCGTCGCGCGACAGCCCGGGGGTCGTTGGATTCGCCGAGAAAGTCATGCCCGTAGCGTCGCTGTTACAGCCCCGGAATCCGGCTGTTGTGAGACACCCTAGGAAATCGCATCATGCGCCGTCAACGCGGATTTTCTCAAGATATAGACCTACAAGAAAAAACCGTCTTGCCCGGTAATCTCGCGGTGTTACACGCGCGGAAGGCCCGGCATTCCCCGGTTTCGCGTCACTCGGAGGAGACCTTCGCATGGGGCAGCGTTTCCATAACGCAGCGGCATTGGAGAAGGGTTCGGAGTACCGCCGAAAGGGTTGGTGGCGTGACACCACGGTGGTTGACGATCTGCGTCGCTGCGTCCAGGCGCACCCGGACAAGACCGCGATCATCGCCGCACGGTACTTTTCCAAGGACATCACGCGGCTGACGTACGCGGAGCTGGCGCGATACATGGACCGGTTCGCGCTGGGCCTGCGCGAGCTGGGCGTGGGGCGCGAGGACATCGTCGCGGTGCAGCTGCCCAACGGGTGGCACTTCACGGCGCTGGCGCTGGCGTGCGCGCGGCTGGGAGCGGTCATCGCTCCCATTCCGCCGGACTACCGGCGGCGCGAGGTGGAGTTCATCCTGGGGCGCACGGAGGCCTCCGTGTACGTGGGGCCCACGTCGTGGACGGGGCACTCACACCGGGACATGGCGCGCGACATCGCGGGGGTGCTGCCGTCGCTGCGCCACCGGGTGCTGCTGGGCAGCAACACCGACCTCCAAGCGGGCGAGCGGGACTTCGAGCGCCACTTCATCGAGCGCGAGTGGGAGAAGGAAGCGTCTCTGGAGGGAGTGGCCCCGGCGGCCGCGGACGACGTGTGCAACATCCTCTATACGTCCGGCACCACGGGTGAGCCGAAGGGCGTGGTGCACTCGCACAACACGAACTACGGCATCACGCGCGCGCTGTGCGACACGCTGGGCATCGACGGAACGGACGTGGTGGCGCTGCCGTCGCTGCTGACGGCGTCCACGGGGTTCACGTATTCGTACCTGATGCCCATGCTCCTGGGGGCCACGGCAATCTACATGGACGTGGGCGACCCGGAGCTGACGCTCAAGCTCTTCGAGGAGCACGGCGTCACGTTCACGTACGGCATTCCCACGTACCTGATGAACCTCATCGCGTTGCAGCGAAAGCGCCAGCGGAACACCTCCTCGCTGCGGCAGCTGGCCACGGGCTCCATCCCGGTGCCGCCGCACCTCATCGCGGCGGTGCGCGAGGTGTTCGGTGTGCGGCTGCACACGCTGTGGGGCATGACGGAGAACGGCGCGGTCACCATCACCCGGCATGAAGATGCGCCGGACTGGCCCAGCCAGAGCGACGGGCGCGCGGTGGCGTGGATGGAGACGAAGATCGTCCCGGCGCTCGCGGAGGACGGCACTCCGTATCCGGATGGGACGGGGCGGCTGATGGT
Source organism: Corallococcus sp. AB030 (assembly GCF_003668965.1). Taxonomy (NCBI): domain Bacteria; kingdom Pseudomonadati; phylum Myxococcota; class Myxococcia; order Myxococcales; family Myxococcaceae; genus Corallococcus; species Corallococcus sp. AB030. The sequence goes on along the minus strand of NZ_RAWQ01000015.1, from coordinate 16,971 downwards.
GCGAGGCGCCAGCCAGTGCCTCACCTACTTCAAGCGCGACGACGTGTACGCCGCGGCGACGGACGCGGAGGGCTGGTTCGACACGGGCGACCTGGCGCGCGACGACGGGCGCGGCGGCATCCGCATCGTGGGGCGGCTGAAGGACGTCATCTTCCGGTACGGGTACAAGATCCCCGTGGTGGAGGTGGAGTCCGCGCTGTACTCGCACCCGAAGGTGAAGGAGGTCGCGGTCGTCGCGCACTCAGACGACAAGATTGGCGGCGAACGGGTGTGCGCCGTCGTCGTGGTGCGCGAGGGAGAGGCCCCGCCCACGCTCAACGAGCTGCGCGACCATCTCAAGCAGCAGGGCATGTCCAACCAGTACTGGCCGGACCGCCTGGACCTCATCGACGAGATGCCCAAGACGGCCACCGGCAAGGTGCGCAAGTATCTGCTGCGCGACAGGCTGAAGCCCGCGTGAGCGGGCGGGAGGAACGGCCATGAACCCGAGCCCTGAAGAAGCCACCAGTCCCACGGACACGGAAGCGAAGCTCGCGGCGTGGTGGAAGGAGTTGCTGGGCGTGGAGGTCGTGCGCCCGGAGGACCACTTCCTGGAGATTGGCGGCAACTCCCTGATGGCCACGGTCCTGTCCAACCGCATCGAGAGCGAATTGGGCGTGGAGGTGTCCATGGCGGAGCTGTTCAACACGCTCCGGGCCGTGGCCACGCTGTGCGACGAACTGCGCCAGGAGCAGTCCGCTTGAGCCGAGCCGCCCCCTGAAGGCGGCCCCTTCCCCGCTTTCCCCCCCGAGCGAGACATGACGACCGAGCACCCCGGCTCCCCTTCCGCCTCCGCGCCGAAGTCCCCGGCGAGGCCCCGTCGTCGAGCACCGCCCGTGGTGCCCGTCCCGCGTGACGCCTTGCTGCCGCTCTCCTTCGGGCAGCAGCGGATGTGGTTCATCGAGCAGCTCACGCCCGGGGGCATCTCCTACAACGTCCCGTACTTCGCGCGGCTCACCGGAGCGTTGGACGTCCCCGCGCTGGAGCGAGCACTGGCCGTGCTGGTGGAGCGGCACGAAGCGCTGCGCACCACCTTCGCCATCGTGGACGGTCAGCCGGTGCAGCGGATCGCGCCATCGCTGTCCCTGCCGCTGCACGTGGAGTCGCTGGAGGCGATACCCGCGTCCGAACGGGAGCAGGTCCTGCGACAAGCCGCGGAGACGGAGGCGCGCGTGCCCTTCGACCTGGGCGCGGGACCGCTGGTGCGTGTGCGGCTCTTGCGGCTGGGAGAAGCGGAGCACGTGCTGCTCCTGATGCTGCATCACATCTGCTGCGACGGCTGGTCGCTCACGGTGATGGAGCGGGAGCTTCAAGCGCTCTACGTGGCCTATCGCGCCGGCACGACGCCCGTGCTGCCCACGCTGCCGGTGCAGTACGCGGACCATGCGGTGTGGCAGCGGCAGTGGCTCCAGGGCGAGCACCTCCAGCAGCAACTGGAATGGTGGCGAGGTGAGTTGTCGGGAGCGCCCGCCGCGTTGGAGCTGCCCACGGACCGGCCCCGCCCCGCCGCGCAGTCCACGCGGGGCGCGGTGTACCGCCATGCGCTCCCTCCGGCATTGGGCAAGGCGCTGGAAGCGCTGTGCCGCAAGCAGGGCGTCACGTTGTTCATGGCGCTATTGGGTGGGATGAATCTGCTGCTCTCGCGGCTGAGCGGCCAGGACGACATCGTCATCGGCTCCCCCATCTCCGGACGCACGCGCCAGGAGGTGGAACCGCTCATCGGCTTCTTCATCAACACCCTGCCCCTGCGCGTGCGGGGTGAAGGTGCGCTCGGCTTCGGAGAACTGCTGCACCGCGTGCGCAAGACGTGCCTGGACGCGTACGCGCATCAGGAAGTGCCCTTCGAGCAGTTGGTGGACGCGCTCCAACCCGAGCGCGACCTGAGCCGCCCGCCCCTGTTCCAGGTGTTCTTCACGCTCCAGCACTCGGCCGTGCCCGCGCTGGAGCTGGAGGGGCTGCGCACCTCCGAGCTGGACTTCGAACCGGGCGTGTCGCGAATGGACCTCACCGTCTTCCTGCGCGAAACGCCGGAAGGGCTGGTGGGGCTCTGGGAGTACAGCACCGACCTCTTCGACGCCGCGACGGTGGCGCGCTTCGCGGAGCACTACACGCGCCTGCTGGAGGCCGCGGTCGCGGAGCCGGAGCGTCCCGTGGCCACGCTTCCGCTGCTCACCTCGATGGAGCGGCAGCGCCTGCTCGACCAGGGGACGGGAGCCGCCGTCCCCTACCCTCGCGATGCGTCCCTGCCCTCGCTCTTCGCGGAGCAGGCCGCGCGGACGCCCGGCGCCGTGGCCGTGGAAGCGGGAGGCCACCGGCTCACGTATGCGGAAGTGGAAGCACGGGCCAATCAGCTCGCGCACCACCTGCGTGGGCAGGGCGTGCGGCTGGGAACACCGGTGGGCCTGTGCGCGGGCCGGTCGCTGGAGATGGTCGTGGCGACGCTCGCCATCCTCAAGGCGGGAGGCGCCTACGTACCGCTGGATCCAGGCTATCCCCCCGAGCGCCTGGACTTCATGGCGCGCGACGCCCGCATCACCGTGCTCCTGTTGGAGCAGGGACGCGAGTCCTCGCTGAAGGGTTTGGCCTCACGGGTCGTGGTGCTCGACCCGTCCTGGCGGACCTTCGAGGCTCAACCGAAGGCAGCGCCCGAGGTGCACGTCCCCGCCGATGCGCTCGCGTACGTCATGTACACGTCCGGGAGCACCGGGCAGCCCAAGGGCGTGGGCGTTCCCCACCGGGCCGTGACGCGGCTGGTGAAGGGCGTGTCCTACGTCCGGTTCCGCGCCGAAGACGTCGTCCTCCAGCTGGCCACCACGTCGTTCGACGCCGCGACGCTGGAGCTGTGGGGAGCGCTGCTCAGCGGCGCGAAGCTGTTCCTCTATCCACCGGTGACGCCGTCTCTGGAGGAACTGGAAGCGACGCTGGAGCGAGAACGCATCAGCGTGCTGTTCCTCACCACGGCGTTCTTCGAGCAGATGGCGCTGAACCGGCCCGCGGCGCTCGCTCGCGTGGGGCAGGTGCTCGCGGGCGGCGACGTGCTGTCCCCGCTGGCCGCGCGCAAGCTGTTGGACGCGGGCCGAGCGGTCATCAACGGCTACGGCCCCACGGAGAACACCACGTTCTCCGCCACGTATCAGGTGAAGCGAGACATGGACGCGCGGATGCCCGTGCCCATTGGCCGCCCCTTGGAGAACTCCCAGGCGCTGGTGCTGGACGCGCGCCTGGAGCCGGTGCCGCCCGGAGTCGTGGGCGACCTGTACGTGGGAGGCGACGGTCTCGCGTGGGGCTACATGGACCGGCCGGAGCTCACCGCGGACCGCTTCGTGCCCCATCCGTGCAGCGACGTCCCCGGTGCCCGGCTGTACCGCACGGGCGACCGTGCACGGTGGCTGCCTTCCGGCGAGCTGGCCTTCATGGGGCGCGCGGACACGCAGGTGAAGCTGCGCGGCTTCCGCATCGAACTGGGGGAGATTGAAACCGCCCTGCGCCACCTGCCTGGCGTGGAGGACGCCGTGGCGGAGGTGCGCGAGTACGCGCCCGGCGACAAGCGACTGGTGGCCTATGTGACCGGCGCGAGCGTGGACGTGAGCACGCTGCGTTCGCGCCTGTCCGCCCAGCTGCCGGCGCCGCTGGTCCCGTCCGCCTTCGTGAAGCTGGACCGGCTGCCGCTGACGCCCGTGGGCAAGGTGGACCGAAGGGCGCTCGCCACGCCCGTGGGCGACACGCTCACGGAGGACGGCTACGTGGCGCCAGTCACCCCGACGGAGACGGCGGTGGCGGAGGTCTGGGCCGCGCTCCTGGGCCGAACGCGCGTGGGCACGCAGGACTCCTTCTTCGAACTGGGTGGGCACTCGCTGCTCGCGACCCAGGTCACCTCCCGGTTGAGGGAGACGTTCCAGGTGGACCTGTCCGTGCGAGCGCTGTTCGAGGCGCCCACGGTCACCAGCCTCGCGGCGCGCATCGATGCGCTGCGAATGGAGAGCAGCCGGATCCAGTCCCTCCCGCTGGTGCCCGGTCCCAGGGACGGCTGGCTGCCGCAGTCGTTCGCGCAGCAGCGGCTGTGGTTCATCTCGCAGCTCGACACGCTGGGGTACTCGTACAACGTGCCCATGGTCACCCGGCTGCGGGGCGCGCTGGACGCGAACGCACTGGAACGGAGCCTCGCGGAGATCATCCGGCGGCACGCGGTCCTGCGCACCACGTTCGACGAGGTGGATGGTCAGCCGGTGCAGCGCGTCGGGCCGGCATGGAACTTCACGTTGGTGAGGACGGACGTGGAGGCCGCGAAGCTCCCGGGGCAGCTGGCCACGGAGGCCCAGCGCCCGTTCGACCTGCGGCGCGGCCCACTGATGAGAGGGCTGCTCCTGCGCGTCGCGGATGACGATCATGTGTTGATGCTCGTCATCCACCACATCGTCTTCGACGGGTGGTCCATCGACGTGCTCCAGCGCGAATTGAACGCGCTCTACCCCGCGGACGGCCAGGGCATGTTGCCGCCCCTGTCCCTCCAGTACGTGGATTACGCGCGGTGGCAGCGTGAGTCGTTCCAGGGGGAGGAACTGGAGGACCAGCTCGCCTGGTGGCGGGAGGCGCTGGCGGGAGCACCGCCCGTGCTGGACCTGCCCACCGACAAGCCACGTCCGCCCGTGCAGACCTTCCAGGGCGCGAACTTCGAGGTGCTGCTGCCCCAGCCCCTCCATGGCTCGCTCCAGCTGCTGGGACAACGCGAAGGCGCCACGCTGTTCATGACGTTGCTGGCGGGGTTCCAGGCCCTGCTCGCGCGCTACAGCGGCCAGGATGACGTTGTCGTCGGCTCACCCATCTCCGGCCGCAATCGCCGTGAGGTGGAGGGACTCATCGGCTTCTTCGTCAACACGCTCGCCCTGCGCGCGGATGTCTCTGGCACGCGCTCCTTCCGGCAACTGCTGCGCGGTGTGCGGGAGAGCTGCCTGGGTGCCTTCGCGCATCAGGACCTGCCGTTCGAACAGCTCGTGGACGCGCTCAAGCCGCCGCGCGACCTGAGCCGGACGCCCCTGGTGCAGACGATGTTCGTCCTGCAGCGGGCCGCGACGCCGTTGTCCCTGCCCGGCCTCGCGGTGGAGGACTTCCCGTTCCAGTCGGGCGTCTCCCGCTTCGACCTCATGCTGTTCATGCGGCAGACGCCGCTCGGTCTCGTCGCCTACTGGGAGTACAACACCGCCCTCTTCGAGGAGGCGACCCTCGCCCGGATGGCCGGGCATTACGTGCGGTTGCTCGAAGGCGTTACCGCGAACCCCGAGCTGCCCTTGGCGGACCTGTCGCTCCTGTCGCAGGAGGAGCGCGAGCAACTCCTGGTCGCATGGAACAGCCGCGAGGAACGGATTCCCGAGTCGGGGCTGATCCACGTCTGGGTGGGGGCGCAGGTCGCGCGGACACCGGATGCCATCGCGGTGACGAACGGCGCGGAGTCGCTGACCTACGCGCAACTGGATGCGCGCGCCAATCAACTCGCCCATCATCTCATCGCCCTGGGCGTCACGCCGGGCAGCTCCGTCGGGCTGTGCCTGGAGCGATCCAGTCTCGACATGCCTGTCGCCGTCCTCGCCACCCTCAAGGCTGGCGCGGCCTACGTCCCGCTGGATCCGAGCTACCCAGCCGAGCGCCTGGCCCTGATGGTGGAGGACACACGCGCTCCGGTCGTCCTCGCGCATGAGGGCTTCGTGCGGGCCCTTCCACCGGACACCTCCGCGCGCATCGTGACGATGGAGACCGTCTCGCTGGCCTCCCGCTCCACCGCGTCTCCGAACGTGAGGCTGTCACCTGAAGCGGTCTGCTACGTCGTCTTCACCTCGGGCAGCACCGGCAGGCCCAAGGGCATCGCCATGTCCCACCGGGGCATCGGCAACATGCTCGCGTGGCAGACCCGCCGCGCCGTCCGCGCGGAAGCCACCACGCTCCAGTTCGCTTCGCTCAACTTCGACGTCTCCTTCCAGGAGATCTTCGGCACGTGGTGCATCGGCGGCCGCCTGCTGCTCAGCTCCGCCGAACTGCGTCGCGATCCACCCGCGCTGCTGCGCTACCTCACCCAGCACCGCGTGGAACGCCTCTTCCTCCCCTTCGTCGCGCTCCAGTCGCTGAGCGAAGCAGCGCGCACCGCGACGGAGCTGCCCCCGCTCAACGAGGTCATCACCGCGGGCGAACAACTCCAGGTGACGCCCGCTCTCGTCTCCCTCTTCGAGCGGCTGCCCGGCTGCGTCCTCGAAAACCAGTACGGTCCTTCGGAGACCCATGCGGTCTCCGCGTGGCGTGCGTCGGGTGTCCCGAGCACGTGGCCCGCCCTGCCTCCGGTGGGAACACCGCTGCCTTCGGTCCAGGCCTACGTGTTGGATCCGCGCCGCGAGCCCTGCCCAGTCGGGGTCCCGGGCGAGCTGTATGTGGGCGGTGAAGGACTCGCGCACGGCTACCACGGCCGGCCGGACCTCACCGCGGAGCGCTTCATCCCCTCTCTGTTCGGACCCACGCCGGGCGCACGCCTCTACCGCACGGGTGACAAGGCCCGCTGGCTCGCGGACGGGCAACTGGAGTTCCTCGGCCGCCTGGATGGGCAGGTGAAGCTGCGTGGCTTCCGCGTCGAACTGGGCGAAGTGGAAGCAGCCCTGCGCGTCCTGCCCGACGTGCGGGACGTGGTCGTCGTGGTGCGCGAGGACACACCGGGCCACAAGCGGCTGGTGGCCTACGTGGTCCAACCGGAAGCATCCTTCTCACCGGAGGCGCTGAGGCAGTCGCTGGCGCGACGGCTGCCGGAGCACATGGTGCCTTCGGCCCTGGTGCGAATGGACGCGCTACCGCTGGGCCCGAGCGGCAAGGTGAACCGCAACGGCCTGCCCGCCCCCAAGGAAGAAGCCGCGGACGACTCTGGGTTCCTGGCCCCGATGACGGCGGTGGAGAAGGTGATCGCGGACATCTGGGCGTCCCTGCTCGTGGTGCCGCGCGTGGGCCTGCAGGATCACTTCTTCGAGCTGGGTGGGCACTCGCTGCTCGCCACGCAGGTGGTCTCCCGGCTGCGGGAGGCCTTCCAGGTGGACCTGTCCCTGCGAGTCCTCTTCGAGGCGCCCACCGTCGCGCAGCTCGCCGCGCGGTTGGAGGAGCATCTTCACGGCGCCAACCGGAAGGCCGTCCCGCCGCTGGTGCCCCAGCTTCGTGGCGAGCTCGTTCCGCAGTCGTTCTCCCAGCAGCGGCTGTGGTTCGTCTCGCAGCTGGACACCAGCGCGCACGCCTACAACCTGCCCCTGGTCACCCGGCTGCGGGGACGGCTGGACACGCACGCGCTGGAGGACGCGCTCAACGTCCTCATCCGGCGTCACGAAGTCCTGCGCACCACGTTCGACGAAGTGGACGGCCAGCCAGTGCAACGCATCGGCCCCGCGTGGAAGCTCACCCTGAAGCAGGTGGACGTGGATCCGCACATTCCGCTCCAGCGCCAGGTGGAGGCCGAAGCACATGTACCGTTCGACCTGCGGCGAGGCCCCCTGATCCGAGCCACGCTGCTACGGATCGCGGACGAGGATCAGGTCCTCATCCTCAACTTCCATCACAGCGTCTTCGACGGCTGGTCCATTGCCTTGCTCCAGCGGGAGCTGGATGCGCTCTACCTCGCCCGGCTCCAGGGCACGGAGGCCCAGCTCCCGCCCATTTCCATCCAGTACGCGGACTACGCGCTGTGGCAGCGCGCGTGGTTGCAGGGCGACGTGCTGGAAGAGCAGTTGGCGTGGTGGCGCGAGCAGCTCGCGGGGGCACCGCCCGTGCTGGACCTGCCCACCGACAAACCGCGTCCGCCCGTGCAGACCTTCCAGGGCGCGTACATCGAAGTCCCCCTGCCACCCGCGCTGACCAGCGCCCTCTTCGCCATGGGCCAGCGCGAGGGCACCACGCTGTTCATGACGCTGCTGGCGGGATTCCAGGCCCTGCTCGCGCGCTACAGCGGACAGGACGACGTCGTCGTCGGCTCGCCCATCTCCGGCCGCAACCGCCGTGAGGTGGAAGGGCTCCTCGGCCTCTTCGTCAACACGCTCGCCCTGCGCGCGGATGTCGCTGGGACGCGCTCCTTCCGCCACCTGTTGCGCGGCGTGCGCGAGAGCTGCCTGGGCGCCTTCGCGCATCAGGACCTGCCGTTCGAACAAATCGTGGAGGCGCTCAAGCCGCCACGCGACTTGAGCCGCGCGCCGCTGATCCAGGCCCTCTTCGTCCTGCAACAGGCGGCCGTCCCCTTCTCGTTGCCCGGCCTCCAAGCAGAGGACGTTCCGTTCCAGACGGGCGTCTCCCGCTTCGACCTCATGCTCTTCGTCCGCGAGTCGGAGCAGGGGCTGACCGCCTTCTGGGAGTACAACACCGCCCTCTTCGAGGAGGCGACCCTCACCCGGATGGCCGGGCACTACGTGCGCATGCTCCAAGGAGCGGTCCGCCATCCCGAGCAGCCCCTGTCGGCCCTGCCGCTCCTCTCCGAAGAGGAACGGCAGCAGGTCGTCGTGACATGGAACGCCGCGAAGGACCTCTCTTTCGAGCCGGGCCTCATGCACCGCTGGGTGGAGGCGCAGGTCGCTCGGACACCGGAAGCAGTCGCGGTGACGAACGGCGCCGAGTCGCTGACCTACAGGCAACTGGATGCACGAGCCAATCAGCTCGCGCACCACCTCATCGCCCTGGGCGTCACGCCGGGAAGCTCCGTCGGGCTGTGCCTGGAGCGCTCCAGCCTCGACATGCCCGTCGCCGTCCTCGCCACCCTCAAGGCCGGTGCAGCCTACGTCCCGCTGGATCCGAACTATCCGGCCGAGCGACTGGCCCTGATGGTGGAGGACACACGCGCTCCGGTCGTCCTCGCGCATGAAGGCTTCGTGCGGGCGCTGCCACCAAGCACCTCCGCGCGCATCGTGACGATGGAGACCGTCTCACTGGCCTCCCGCTCCACCGCGTCTCCGAACGTGAGGCTGTCTCCAGAAGCGGTCTGCTACGTCGTCTTCACCTCGGGCAGCACCGGCAGGCCCAAGGGCATCGCCATGTCCCATCGAGGCATCGGCAACATGCTCGCCTGGCAGATCCGCCGCGCCGTCCGCAGGGAAGCCTCCACTCTCCAGTTCGCTTCGCTCAACTTCGATGTCTCCTTCCAGGAGATCTTCGGCACGTGGTGCATCGGCGGCCGACTGCTGCTCAGCTCCGCCGAACTGCGCCGTGACCCACCGGCACTGCTGCGCTTCCTCACCCAGCACCGCGTGGAGCGCCTCTTCCTCCCCTTCGTCGCGCTTCAATCCCTGAGCGAAGCAGCACGCACTACGGCGGAGCTGCCCCCGCTCAACGAGGTCATCACCGCGGGCGAACAACTCCAGGTGACGCCCGCCCTCGTCTCCTTCTTCGAACGGCTGCCCGGCTGCGTCCTCGAAAACCAATACGGCCCTTCGGAGACGCACGCCGCCAGCGCATGGCGGGCTTCAGGATCTCCGAGCACCTGGCCCGCGCTTCCTTCGGTGGGGACGCCGCTGACCAACGTCCAGACCTACGTCCTGGATGCCCGCGGGAATCCGAGCCCCGTCGGCGTCCCAGGAGAGGTGTTCATCGGAGGCGAAGGGCTCGCGCACGGCTATCACAACCGGCCAGACCTCACCGCGGAGCGCTTCGTGCCCTCACCGTTCAGCGCCACGCCGGGCGCCCGCCTCTACCGCACGGGAGACAAGGCGCGCTGGCTCGCGGATGGACAACTGGAGTTCCTCGGCCGCCTGGACGGCCAGGTGAAGCTGCGTGGCTTCCGCGTCGAGTTGGGCGAAGTCGAGTCAGCCCTGCGCGCCCTGCCTGATGTGCAGGACGTGGTCGTCGTGTTGCGCGAGGACACCCCGGGCTTCAAGCGACTGGTGGCCTACGTGGTGCAACCGGAGACGGCCTTCTCCGCGGAGGCGCTGAGGCAGGCACTGGCGCGACGGCTGCCGGAGTACATGGTGCCTTCGGCGCTGGTGCGCATGGACGCGCTGCCCCTGACGCCCAGTGGCAAGGTGAACCGCAACGGACTCCCCGTTCCGACGGAAGAGGCCATCCCCGGGACCGTCTACGTGGCCCCGGTCTCCGCGGTGGAGAAGCTCATCGCGGACATCTGGGCACCGCTGCTGGGTGTGCCGCGCGTGGGCACGCAGGACCACTTCTTCGAGCTGGGCGGCCACTCGCTGCTCGCGACCCAGGTGGCCTCCCGTCTGCGTGAGTCCCTTCAAATGGAGCTGCCCGTACGCGTGCTCTTCGAAGCCCCGACGCTCGCGGAGCTGGCCGCGCGAATCGAAGCCCTGCGCCAGGAAGCCCATCCCCTCCAGGCACCGCCCCTGGTGCGCACGGAGGCCGGAAACTCCGCGCCCCAGTCCTTCCCGCAGCAGCGGCTGTGGTTCATCGACGCGCTCGCACCGGGCGGGTTCGCCTTCAACGTCCCGCTGTTCATCCGGTGCAAGGGACCGCTCGACGTGGCCGCGCTGGAGCGGTCACTCGCGGCGCTCATCGACCGTCACGAGTCCCTGCGCACGGTGTTCGCGGAGGAGAACGGCCAGCCCGTTCAGCGCGTCCTGACCTCGGTTCCCTTCGCGCTCGCCTTCGAGCGGCTGGAGGACGTGCCGCCCCAGCAGCGCGACACCGTCCTGCGCCAGCGGGCCGAGGAGCGGATGCGCCACGTCTTCGACCTGCGCACGGGTCCCCTGCTGACGGCGACGCTGCTGCGGCTGGATGCGGAAGACCACGCGCTCTTCCTGCTCATGCATCACATCATCACGGACGGCTGGTCCACGGACGTGATGGGGCGCGAGCTGGGCGTCCTCTACGACGCCTTCACCCGGAACCTGACGCCGCGCCTGCCACCGCTGCCCATCCGATACACGGACTACGCCCGCTGGCAGCGCGCGACGTTGCAGGGCGAAGGGCTCGACGCGCAGCTCGCGTGGTGGAAGCGGCAGTTGAACGGGGCGCCCCACGCGCTTGAGCTGCCCACCGACCGACCGCGTCCGCCCGTGCAGGCCCAGGCGGGCGCGGCCCACATGGTGCGGATCCCCGCCGCGGTGGATGCCGCCGTGCGCGAACTGTGTCACCAGCAGGGCGTCACGTCCTTCATGGCGCTGCTCGCGGGCTTCCACGCCCTGCTGTCGCGCTACAGCGGGCAGGACGACGTGGTGGTCGGCTCGCCCATCTCCGGCCGCAACCACCGCGAGGTGGAGGGGCTCATCGGCTTCTTCGTCAACGCCCTGCCCCTGCGCGTGAAGGTCTCCGGCGCCGAGTCCTTCCAGGTCCTCCTCGCCCGTGTGCGCGAGACGTGCCTGGGTGCGTACGCGCACCAGGAGGTGCCCTTCGAGCAACTGGTGGACGCGCTCCAGACGCCGCGAGACCTGAGCCGCACGCCCGTGTTCCAGGCCGTGTTCGCCCTCTTCAAGGACTTCCCCGGCTTCCCCCTGCGAGGACTGGAGACAGCGCCGGTGCCCTTTGATCCAGGGCTCGCGAAGCACGACCTCACGCTGTTCATGCGCGAATCCGCCACCGGGTTGCTGACGCACTGGGAATACAACACCGCGCTCTTCGATGCGGCGACGGTGGAGCGCATGGCCGGGCACTACCTGCGCTTGCTGGAGCAGGTGACACGACACCCGGAGCGGTCGCTCGCGTCGCTGTCGCTGATGACGGAGGCGGAGCGCCAGCAGGTCCTCATCGAGTGGAACGACACCGCGCTCGATGTCCCCGCGGACCTCCGTGTGCCCTCGCGCATCGCGGAGCAGGCGCGGCTGAGGCCGGAGGCGCTCGCGCTGGCGGGCGACGGGCAGCAACTGACGTTCGGGGAGTTGGAGACCCGGTCGAACCAGCTCGCGAACCTGCTGCGCTCACAGGGTGTGAAGCCGGAGACCGTGGTCGCCCTGTGCGTGGACCGCACGCCCGGCTACGTGTGGGGCGCACTGGGCGTCCTCAAGTCGGGCGGGGCCTACCTGCCCATGGACCTGACGTGGCCGGAAGCCTGGTGGCGGCACGTGCTCACGGACAGTGGCGCGCGCATCGTCGTCACCCAGCAGGCCTTCGCCTCCCGCTTCGAGGGAGGCGGCGTGCGCGTGCTCTGCCTGGACACGGAGCCCGCGCTGGAGACGCAGCCGGTCACCGCGCCCGGCGTGACACTGCACGCGGAGGCGATGGCCTACGTCATCTACACGTCGGGCAGCACCGGCCGGCCCAAGGGCGTCGCGGTGACACACGGCACGCTGGCGAACCTCGTCGCGGGGCTCGGCACGGCGGCGGGGATTGAACCGGGAGACCGGGCCACGCTGCTGACGGGGCTCGCGTTCGACGCGACCGTCTTCGAGACCTGGCCGTCACTCACGCATGGCGCCAGCCTCCATCTCCCCTCGGACGAGGTGCGTGCGGAACCCGCCCGGCTGGTGCGGTGGCTCGCGGCGGAGGGAATCACGCTCACCACGCTGCCCACGCCCATGGCGGAGGCCGCGCTGGAGCAGCCATGGCCCGCGGACATGCCGCTGCGCCGGGTGCATGTGGCCGGCGACGTGCTGCACCGCCGTCCGGGGCCCTCCGTTCCGGGCCAGTGGCTCAACTGCTACGGCCCCACGGAGAACACCGTCATCGCGACCTCCGGCGTCGTGAAGCCCGAAGCGGCCGAAGGACTGCTGCCTCCCATCGGCAGCCCGGAGCCCAACGTGCGCGTGTACGTGCTGGATGGCGCGGGACAGCCCGTGCCGGTGGGCCTGTGGGGCGAGCTGTTCCTGGGAGGTGCCCAGGTAGCGCGCGGCTATCTGGGTCAGCCCGCGCTCACGGCGGAGCGCTTCGGACCGGATCAATTCTCCCGCGAACCCGGCGCGCGCCTGTACCGCACGGGCGACGTGGTGCGGTGGCTCGCGGACGGGACGCTGGAGTTCCGGGGCCGCGCGGACTCGCAGGTGAAGCTGCGGGGCTTCCGCATCGAACTGGGCGAGGTGGAGGCCGCGCTGCTCTCGCAGCCCTCGGTGAAGGAAGCGGTAGCGCAGGTGCGCGAGGACGTGCCGGGACAACGGCGGTTGGTCGCGTACCTGGTGCTCCGCGAAGGGGCCGCGTTCACGGTGGACGCGCTTCGTTCCTCGCTGCGGCGATCGCTCGCGGAGCACGCGGTTCCGTCGGCGTTCGTGGTGCTGGAGCGGCTGCCGCTCACCGCGAACGGCAAGCTGGACCGCAAGGCACTGCCCGCACCAGACGTGCACCGGCCCGAACTGAGCGAGGACTATCGCGTCCCCGAAGCCGGCCTGGAGCAGACGCTGGCCGCGCTCTGGGCCGAAGTGCTGGGGCTGGAGCGCGTGGGCGCGAGCGACAACTTCTTCGACCTGGGCGGCAACTCACTGCTGCTCCAGTCCGTGCACGCGAAGCTGGAGGCGCTGGTGGGCCGCAAGGTTCCGCTGATCACCCTCTTCCAGTACCCCACGGTGCGCGCGCTCGCAGGACACCTGTCACCGCCGAAGGACACGCCACCTGCGGCGGCTCCCTCGTCCGCGCAGGACCCGGGCGCGCAGCGGCGGGACAACCTGCGGCGCATGGCCCAGCGGCGCGGACGTCCAGGCTCCAGCTGAGCGCCTCGTTCACGGAAGGAGCGCCGCGAGCTTCGCGCCCAGCCCTTCAGCGTTCTCGCCCGTGAGCATCGACTGGTGGTCGCCGGGCACGGTCTCCACCCGGAGCACCGCGCCCGAGTCCAGCCATTCGAGTTCCACGTGCTTCGGCATGTGCTCGATGACGGTCGCCGCGCGGAAGAACTGGAGGGTGCCGCCCTCGAAGCGGGGCATGGGGTAGTCGCGCAGGGCCGTCATGTTCGCCTCCCAGACGCGCACGTAGCGCCGCTGCTGCTCCGGATCCGCGAGGACCTGCTCCTGCGCGAAGCCCACTCCGCCCGTCCGGGCCCGAGCGATGTCCCCGGGGCCCGGTGTGTCGAGCATCGCGCACAGCGGCACCGCGTGGCCTTCCGCCGTCAGCCGGCGGGCCATCTCGTAGACCACCGCGCCGCCGAACGACGCTCCCACCAGCAGGTACGGCCCCACGGGCTGCAACGCGCGCAGGCCCTCCAGGTAGGCCGTCGCCATCTCGTCGACGGACGTGTGCAGCGGTCCGTCCGGATCCAGGCCCCGGGACTCGAAGGCGTAGGCGGTCCGGCTTGCGTCGATGGCGCGCGCCAGGTCGCGGTAGAACACCGCCTGGCCTCCGGCCGCGTGCACGAAGAAGAGCGGCGGACCGCGAGTGCCCTGCTGGAGCAACGCGACCCCGGGTGGCAGGGACCGGCCCTCCTCGCGTCCGCCCAGCTTCCGCGCCAACAGCTCCACCGTGGGCGCGGTCAGCATCTCCTTCAGCGCGAGCCGCTTGCCGAAGCGTTCGGAGATCATCGCGAGCAGCCGGAGCGCGACCAGCGAGTCGCCGCCCAGCGCGAAGAAGTCGTCGTGGATGCCCACGTCATCCAGGCGGAACAGCGTCTGGAAGCACTCGACCAGGGACTGCTCCGTGGCGTCACGGGGCGCCACGCGCTCACCGCGACGGGGAGCCTGCACCTTCGACTTCGAGGGTCCGGTTGCCTTCGCCTTGGCAGCCATGGCGTTGCGTGCGACGGGGATCGGCGCGGCGTCGTCCAGGCTGTAGTGCTCGCGGTCGAAGCTGTAGGTCGGAAGGTCCACGCGACGGCGCCTCTCGCCATCCCGGATGCGTTCCCAGTCCACGTCCACGCCCGCGGCCCACGCTTCGCCCAGAGCCGCCAGGGCGCTCCCAGGCGCGTCGCCCTTCGTCGGCAGGGTGGCCAGCACGGGCTGCGTCTTGCGCGCCGGATGTTGCCTCGTGAGCGCGGTGAGCGTCGTGCCCGGACCCACCTCAATCAGTGCACGGTCCCCGGACTCCAACAGGCAGCCCAGCGCATCGGAGAAGCGGACCGTATGCCGCAGGTGCCGGACCCAATAGTCAGGTGACATCGCCTCACGCTCCTGGAGCCAACGGCCGGTGAGGCTGGACACGACGGGCAGTGATGGCGCGCGGAGCTTCACGCGGGCCACTTCCCGAGCGAAGCCTTCCAGGTACGGCTCCATCATGGAGGAGTGCGCGGCGCGCGCGTAGCGCACCCGCTTGTGCTCGATGCCCCGCGCCGTCAGCGCCTGCTCCGCCGCCTCCAACTCCGGCAGCGGTCCAGAGAGGACACAGGTCTCCTGTCCGTTGATGGCCGCTACCGACACGGCCGGCCCCACGAGCTCCGAGACCAGCTCCACGGACGCGAGCACGGACAGCATCCCGCCCGGTGGCATCGCCTCCATCAAGCGTCCGCGAGCGACGACGAGGCCCAGCGCCTCCTCCAGCGTGAACACACCCGCGAGGCACGCGGCCACGTATTCACCGAGCGAGTGCCCCAGCAACGCGTCCGGCTTCACGCCCCACGACAGCCACAACTGAGCGAGCGCCCAGTCGCAGACGAACAACGCGGGCTGGGACCACAGCGGCCGGTCCAGCTCACGGGCCGCCGCGTCGAAGCGCTCGGGGCCCGCGAAGAGGATGTCGCGGAGGTCCGCGCCCATGGGACCGCGAAGCCACTCCGCGCACGTGTCGATGGCAGCGCGGAACGCCGGCTCGCGAAGGAACGCCTCGCCCATGTTCACTCGCTGCGCACCGCCGCCCGGGAACAGGAAGGCCACGCCGCGAGACTCGCCCTCGTCGAACACGGTGCGGCTCCGAGGAGGCGCATCCTTACCGGCAGAGGACCGCCCCTCCAGCAGCGCCGCCGCGTCCTCGCCCGGACGGACCACGACGAAGCGGCGCCACGGGAAGCGCGCACGCCCCACCTGCAACGTATGAGCGACGTCCGCGAGCCAGGCGCCCGAAGCAGGGGGCGCGGACCGCGCGGGTGATGCGGCGCCGTTGTCCACTCCCGCCTGCCGTTTCACCGCGACCCCTTCCGCATGCGAAGTCGCTTCCGCGCGCGAGGCCGCCGCAACGGGAGCCGCATGCTCACGCAAGCGCTCCGCGAGCGCCGCGGTCATCCGCTCCAGCGCGCCCTCCGTCTTCGCGGACAAGAGCAGCACCTCTTCACCGCGCCGGGGCGCATCCGACTCCGGAAGAGCCGGCGCCTCCTGCAACACCACGTGCGCGTTCGTGCCTCCAATCCCCAGCGCCGTCACCCCCGCGCGCAGCGGCAACGGGCCCTCCCAAGCACGCGTGCTCCCCACCACCTGGAAGGGACTGCCCTCCAGCTCCAACATCGGATGCGGCTTCGTGAAGTGCAGCGTCGGAGGCAGCGTGCGGTGCTCCATCGACAGCACCGTCTTGATCACCCCCGCCACGCCCGCCGCCGCGTCCAGGTGCCCGAAGTTGCTCTTCACCGCGCCCAGGCCACACGCGCCCGGAGGAGCCCCCTGGAACACCTGCTTGAGCGCCGCGACCTCAATCGGATCCCCCAACGCCGTCGCCGTCCCGTGCGCTTCCACATAGGACACGTCCGACGGCGCCACCCCCGCCACCGACAGCGCCTCGCGGATGACCGCCGCCTGCCCCTGCACCGAAGGCGCCGCGAACCCCGTCTTCGCGCCCCCGTCGTTGTTCAACGCCGTGCCCAGCACGATGGCGCGGATGCTGTCCCGGTCCGCCACCGCGTCCGCCAGCCGCTTGAGCACCAGCATCCCCACGCCATTGCCCACCGTCGTCCCCGCCGCGTTCACGTCGAACGGCCGGCAGCGCCCATCCGGCGCCAGGATGCCGCCCTCAAGTTTGCGATGCGCCCCCAGCTGCGGCGTGCGGATGGACACACCTCCCGCGAGCGCCAGGTCGCACTCGCCCGCGAGCAGCGACTGACAGGCCAGGTGCAACGCCACCAACGACGTGGAACACGCCGTCTGCACCGTCATCGCCGGCCCCGTCAGGTCCAGCTCGTACGACACCCGCGTGGCGAGGAAGTCCCCGGAG